>NZ_JBEOOL010000023.1:0-79772 GCF_040309225.1 Pseudoalteromonas sp. GW168-MNA-CIBAN-0100
GCTACACCGTTTGCCAGTGAGCCGGTATGTTCAACGCCCTCATTATCGATAACAATATAGTCAATACCATCAACGGGCGAACCATCATCATAAAGGTATTCAAGTTCAAGCTGAGCGAGTGTACTTGCGGATAACGTATTGTCACCCAAATCAAACGCAGTCACTTGGCTAATGTTAACAGGGCTTGCATTGCTTGGTGCCCGCGCTGTTTGTGGGCTGGTTATGTCGTAATTAACCTGCCCATCAAAGGTTATAAATGTCCCATCAAGTGTGAGTACGTTAGTGGCGGTAATATCAACATTGCCTTGACTGTCGAGTTTTATCTCGCCGCCCGCGTTGTGAATAATTAAATCGCCATTACCTGAGCCCGTAATGTTTATATTATTGTTTGTTTGTAAAAACGTAGAACCAGTAGGCACATTAAGCTTTAAGTCGCTGTTATTGGTTTTTAGGTGTATGTCGCTTTGGGCATTTACTTTTAGTGCACGCCCGGTGAGGAGTGATATTTCATTCTCGCTCGTAAGGGTTGCATTTTTACCACTGAACGCTTGGCTGCCACCACTTTGATAATTTACATGGCTGTTAGTTGTGGTTTGCGACACGGTATTTTTAACATCAATAAATTGATTGTTTTTAATAACAAACTGAACATTGTTTTGTTCGGTTTCAAGGCATAGGTCGCGCCCTGCGTGTAGATTAATAGTACCGAGTTGGCTTATCCATTGAATAAATTGGCGGCCTGATTTTATAGCATTTAATTCAATATAGTGCTCACTGGCGAGTGTTTGTAAGATGACTTTGGGTACATCTTTATCGTCATCAAACATGAGTTCATTTTGCGCTGCGCTTAATAAGCGATTATGCGTTGGGTTAGCGGCTGTAACTACGCTTGGCTGGTCGGCGTTTAGTGCAAAACCCATTATAAATGTATTATTTGGGTCGTTATTAATACACCCAATAAGTACCTCAGAACCACCAACGAGTGGAAAGTGCCAGCCTGTTGCTTGAGGTTGATTTTCACAAGCATATAGCGCTAGTTTTTTTAGTGCAGGGCTTGATTGAATTACTGGGCGAGCTGTTTTATCAAACTCGGTACGAATACGGTATTGGCCGTGTTCATCTACAAATGCATTACTTGTGAGAGATTCTACGGTTGCTGGAAATACCATAGGCTTAGGTGTATGAGGCTCCGGCATTGCTTTGTAAGGTGTGCCTCGCTCTATAAATTGCGCTACGCAGTGATAGTGCGCTTCACCTTCATGACTGCTTTCGTCATTTGCTTGATTAAGGGTGTGCTCTATTGCAATGCATAGCAAATCACCACTGGCAAACCCCATATTATCGTCAAGCGAAATTGAGCAGCCTGCAAATACATCAGATACATTACCCGTAAGCGTAACCAGTTTATTGTGTGTGGCTAATGCATTACTAAAGCTTTGTGTTTGTGCTGATGCTTCTGCGCTTGAGTTGGCAGCAGGCTCGAAAAAAGATTGACTGTTACTGGCTACTTTTTGAAATTGTCCATGGGCATTACTTTGCGCTGCATTATTATATAAGGTTTGTGTTACTTCACTGTGCATAAAGCCGACAAAGTTACCCCAGTACTGGGCGTTCATCCCCGCGTTTGCTTTAACTTCTAATACACCCGTACTTAAATAGGGGCTGTTGAGGTTGCTGTCACTTATAACAAGTGTTTCGGTGTTTGATTCACTTTCAATCCAGTAAAAAAGACCATGCTGAGACATCAAGCGATTAAAAAAGGCCCAGTCACTTTCCATTGCTTGCACACATTGCTTTAAATGCGGTAAGGCGGAGCTTGTCCTAAAAACGATTTGTCCTGATGAATAACCTGCTTTTTGTGCTAAGTAATTTAATACATCTTGTACGTTTACGGTAATAAAGACTTTACTGTTTGAGGTGTCTTTTAAGGTGGATAATCGATCTTGAATGTTTATTTTAAAGCGATGTAGATTGTTGAATACACCCATATTGGTTACAGATGTAATCAGGCCGCATTGTTCTCTATATCTTTTGTTTTTATTAACAAAAATCACACTGGCATTAGCAAGTAGTATACCTGTATTAATTTTCACTGAAGATTCAACGGTGAGTGAATAACTAAAGCCTTTATTAATTTTTTCGTAGCCATGCAGGTAAGTAACATTAAAGTCTTTGTCATTAACCTTCAAAAAAAAATTAGATTTAGTCAAAACGTTGCAATCCCTGCTCGGTAAAATTAGTGGCGTAAACATACCTTTTTGTGTGTTAATGATCAACTGGATAATTGTAACTCTAAAAATAAATTGAATTATTTTTTTTGATTGTTTCATAAATAGGGATTGTTTTGTTTTATTGCGTATTATTCATTTATAACTGTTTTTTAGAGTGTTTATTCTAATTCGTAAATCGCATTAATATTCTAATATTTTAAACCTTATATAGGTTGACAATAGCGGTTAGGTGTTTGTATTATGCGCCAAATAAATGGATTTATTACTAGCCTTAGACTAAGAGTTTTTTAGTTTAACTGATGACAAGGAGCATGTTGTGAATAAAAAAGAGTTTATAAATCAAATAAATAGCTTGTACTCCTTAGCTTGGTCACTTACTGCCAGCGTTTCTTCGCTACTAGACCAGGTAGGTATTCCTGCCCATCGCGTTTTTTCTGAAAATTCTATAGAACACTTTTTCTTTTTTTTAAATAATCCCCCTAAAAGCAATGGAAAAGTTACTTTAATTAACGGTGATGTATCTGTTTATATAAAAGAGCTTTCATTAATAAATACTAAGTTAATTACGTCTATAGATGATGTTGTTACGCAGTCTTTGTTAGTTGATTCTCAAGAGAAAAGCAGGACTAAGACTCTTTTAGGCTTTTTTAAAACTAATAAATGGTCTGATTGTGCGAATGTAAGATTCAATAAAGTTATTTGCCCAGTTTATGAAGCTACTCTTTGCAAAACTAATTTTAATTTTAAATAAAAATATTTATTGAGGTAAAAAATGCGCTTTATTTTAAATGCAATTATAGGTTTATCACTTTCTATAATATTAACTGGTTGTATGAGTACTAACGTAAGTTTAGATGTTAAGGCAACAGATAATTTAAATTTAAACCAATTTGATGAAGCGTTACCAGTGGTTTTAAAGGTATATCAACTGTCTGATATACAAACATTTAAAACAGCCACATTTGAAGAGTTATGGAAGTCAGATAAGTCAGTTTTAGCTAATAGTTTAATTACATTAGAAGAGCGAACAATTCACCCTTCTGAACAATCTAAAATTAAGTTTGAACAAGCTGAAAATGCAAAGTTTGTAGCTATTGTTGCTTTATTTAGAGATCGCAGTGGCGATAACTGGAAAGCGTATTATCCGCTTGCAGATGGCCCTGTTAAGTTGTCTACATCATTAGATGTTTTGGTTACCAATAATGAAGTTCAATTACCTGGCGTGGATAAGGCTGAGTAATGAATTTAAAAGCTCCCGCAAAGCCCGTTTGGGCTGAAGGTGTTTTGCTTGCCCAGCAACACTTTCAACTATTTGACGATTATCACGATCAAAATCAGGTTGTACGTCAAGCGCTAATATCGCCATTGGCGTTCGGTTTACAGCATTTTGCTATTGATGAATCAGCACTTGCTCGCGGTATATTAAAAGTGACCAGTTTTAAATTACTTTTAGAAAATGGTCGCTTGCTTGATTTTGATCGACAGCATCAAGATGATTTAAAGCTTGAGCTCGATACTAACCATCAAGAGAGTGTTATTTATATTGCTATTGCTGCTAATAAAACAGTTAGCAATATTGAAGGTTATGCGGCCAGCGGGCAATTAAGTGCATATGAAGCGGATTATATTGATTTAGAAGATAATCATGATGCGTCGCGTAGTCGTGAGGTATTAGTTGCAAAGCCTAAATTTATATTACTGTCTGACTCAGATGTAAAAACTTATTTTGACACCATTGCATGTTTAAAAATAAGTCGCTCGGAAGATGGATCATTTGTTTTAAATAAACAGTTTGTGCCTCCTTTATTGAATATAAGTGCATCTGCTTATTTAACTGAGCTGTTAAATAGAACGGCTAATTTAGTTAATGCAAAAGTTAATGTGCTGCTTAGCAGACGTAAAAATTATGGCTCAGTTACTGACTTTGGGCCGAATGAAATGAATACATTTTTGTTACTTAATGCAATGGCTCCATCCGCCAAGCGTTTAGATCATCTTAAAAATTTGTCATTGGTCCATCCTGAACGTTTGTATTGTGAGCTTGTTGATTTAATTAGTTCAGTTTCAATGTTTGAGCACAGTGACTTAGTTAACCAAGTACCACCATACCAGCATAAAAATTTAAGCAATGTATTTGGTCAGCTTGATGGCCTATTAACTCGTTTACTTGAAGGGGTTGTACCTAAGAAAATGGTGGGCTTAAAACTTGAAAAAACCTCTAACGCTATTTATCAAGTTGCCACTATTGATTCTGCAACGTTTACTAACAACGACTTTTATTTAGCTGTGTATTTTGAATCTGAAGACACCAAATGGATTGAAACATTTAGTGATCAAGTAAAAGTTGGAGCAAGCGAAAAGCTCGATATCATGATTTCATCTGCTTTAGCGGGTGTGCAACTAACACATTGTCAGCGACCTCCAAATAAGCTGGCCATAAAAAGTGGTTATGAATACTTCAGGCTTGAGTCGCATGGTTTCATTTGGCAGCAAATTATTGAAGAGCAATCATTAAGCCTATTTGTACCATTTGGATTGCAAAGTGCACAAATTGAAATTGTTACCGTAGCACGTAATTAACGTTGAGTTGAAATTATGCAAGAAGCACAAAAAGAACAAGATTTAGTCGCGTGTATTTCGCCTGTAATTAATGCGCTAACACCATTAAAACTAAAGCAATCTACTAACTTAGAGCTTGAAGAGTTTAGAGAAAATTTACTTACTAGTTTTGATGACTATGAGCGTAATTGTTACTCGCAACAGGTAACAACAAGTTTAATGCAAGAAGTTAAGTTTGCTCTTACGGCTATGTGTGATGAATTTGTTATGAGTTCAGGTGCTCATTTTAGAATGGATTGGATGTCTCGACCGCTACAGCTTGAATTTTTTGGTAACAACCGAGCTGGTGAAGAATTTTTTGAACGTTTAGGTAAGTTGCGTACCGGCGGAGAGCAAAAGCTAGCTGCATTAGAGGTTTATTATATTTGTCTGCAGCTTGGCTTTGAAGGCATTTACAAAGTTAAAGGCATTGAGCAATTAAAAGCGTTAATTGTTGATGTTAGAGCTCAAATTGAAGATATAAAAGGAACACCGAGTTCTCAATTATCTGATAACGGTATACCTGCAGAAGGGTTTGCGATGAAGGTGGGGCGTAATATTCCTTACTGGGTGATTTTGGCTATTTGCTTGGGTTCTATTGCCTCATTATTTGCTGGATTTCATTATGTAATTAATAAGCAAGCAACGCAGAGTACTCAGGTAATAGACAACCAAATTGAAGTGCTGACTCAGCTCAATAAAACCAACGAAACACGATAGGTAACACAATGCAGGGAAGAGTTAATAAAAGCGGTTTAGTTCATTTTTTATTGGGCTTGGTATCATCGCGTGCAACGGGTCAACTTATTGGCTTTATAGCCGTTTTGAGTATTGTGTGGTTTGCCGGTCGCATGGTGGGTTTAGATACTACCGATAAAAAATTAATTGCGATGGGTGCTGTAACCGCTGTTTTTGTTTTATTTATTTTTATTCGTTGGTTATGGACTAAGCGCTCAGGCGATAAGTTAGCTTCTGAATTAGCAAGTCATAATGCCGGTTCGAGTGCTGAATTAAGCGAAATTAAAGAAAAGATGCAAGAAGCATTGGGATCTTTAAAAGCATCTCATTTAGGTGCGGGTTATCGTGGTAATACTGCTTTATACGCTTTGCCTTGGTATATGATTATTGGCCCTTCGGCTACAGGGAAAAGTACTTTATTTGCAAATTCGGGCTTACATTTTCCTTACTCTAATTCGAGTGAATTGCATATCCAAGGTTTTGGTGGAACGCGCAATTGTGACTGGTGGTTCTCAGATCAAGCTATTTTAATTGACACCGCTGGGCGTTACACAACTGAGCAGTCAGAAAATAAAGAGTGGTTGTCATTTTTAGCGCTCCTTAAAAAATATAGACCAAAACTGCCTATAAATGGTGTAATGGTGGCCATTAGTGTTGCAGATGTTTTAACTTCCGACAGTGAAGAAATTCGTCAACATGTAAAATTAGTGCGTGAGCGTATAGAAGAGCTAATTACCCAGCTTGGCGTTATTTTTCCTGTATATATCACTTTTACCAAAACTGACTTAATCAGTGGTTTTGAACCTTTTTTTAGTGACTTATCTGAAAAAGAGCGTGAGCAAGTATTTGGTGCGTACTTACTCGATATTAGTGAAGATCAAAAAAATGATCCTGCAGAAATGTTTGAAGTTCGTATGCAGGAGCTATATGAGCGACTGTGCGAGCAACGTTTAAGCAAAGTTGCACGAGAGCGCAACGAGCATCGTAAACAGCTAATACTTGATTTTCCTAATCAATTTCAATCAGCTTCAACTAAGTTAACTGAGTTTGTTAACTTACTGTTTAAGTCTAATCCATATCAAGAAGTTCCTTGGTTTGCTGGTGTTTATTTTACATCGGGCACGCAAGAAGGCACGCCTATTGAGCGTATTACTAATGGTGTACGAGATCAATTTGGTGCGGTTGTTGTTGACCAAAAACAAGAAAGCATTACTCAAAGTTATTTTATTAACCGCGTATTTAATGATGTTATTTTTAAACTACAAGATTTAACGCGAGGAAATAGAAAAAAACGGTTAGTAGGACGCTGGTTAAAAGGTTTAACAGTCACTTCAGGTTTGGCATCTATTGCAGCAATCACAGCACTCCTTATTACGTCGTACACAAGTAATCAATTATTACTTAATCAAGGTGAGTCACGCGTAAAAGCAGTTGTTGAAGCTAACGTAAGTAAGGCAAAAGATGAGCAGAAGCTTGCTGCTACGCTAGCGCTGTTTGAGCACTATGGTCAGCTTAAAACTTACGAAGATTCATTACCGTGGTACTTTATATTTGGTATTTATGAAGGTGATGAAACCTTAAGTAGTGTTGCAAATGTGCTATTTAATCAGATGAATCAGCTTATTACTTACCCAGGTGAAGAGCATTTACTTGCGCAAATAAAACAGTACGAAACACAATGGTTTGACAATGAAGGTGAAGCGAAAGCAACGATTCGTCAGCAGTATTACGATGCACTAAAAATGCATTTAATGATGAGTACGAACCCTGAGCATATTTCAACGGAGTTTGCTAAAGAGCAATTACTTAATTTTATAGCTGAGCATTTTCATATAGACATAAATGCACAAGAGCAAGCACCCATTTATACACAACTAAGTAGCTTAGTTGATATGTACCTACAAAATATGGGTAACGATATAGAGCAGCCAGGTAAAATTGCATTTTGGCAGGCTAACGAAACATCGATAGCGCTAGCGAGAGACAATTTAAATACCCAGCCAGAGGCTTTCCCGTTATATCAACAAGTAATTACAAGCTTTGCTGAACGTAAAAAGCCATTGTTATTAAACGATTTTATGATTTCTAAAAATCGTGATGTATTTAAAAGTAAGTATAAAATCCCGTATGTTTATACAAACTTAGGTTGGCAGGAATATGTATTCCCAGAGATTAAACGTATTTCACGTTTGGTGTTCTCAGGTGACTGGGTTATGGGTTCTAGCGATGAAAATGGTCAAAATGTTGTTGACGAAGCACAAGCTGAAACTTTGGCAAAGGCTATGCGAGCATATTACTTTAAAGACTACGGCAATACTTGGTTTGCTTTTATAGATAGCATAAAAGTGCCTGCATTTAGAGATCTAAACGATGCAAGTATTGATTTTGCACGCCTTTCATCGATGGATGGCCCCTTTAACGATTTAATGAAACTGATTAACGATAATATTACGCTCGCTGACGCTCCTTCAAAAAGCCAAGCTTCAATAGGTAAGACGGCTGCAGATGTTGCAAATAAATTAGCTTTAAACACGCCAACAATTACTCAAATGAGTACGGTTAGAGCGCCAGAGCTTGAAAGTCGATTTGCTGACTTAAGACGTTTTGCACAGCCTAATGAAGATAAGAATTCTTCTGATTACTTAAGACAATACATCAGTTCATTAAGTAGCATCCATTCAGACATTAAAGCAATGGCAGCGAGTAATGAAGATGATGCTCAAGCAATGATATTTGCGCAGGACTTACTTTCAGGTAATAGCCAAAGTAATGCATTACAGTCTTCGTGGATTATTATTGAGAGCCAAACTCGAGCACTAGACCCTCAAACCAAAGAAACGCTAGATAAGCTATTTAAGGCTCCGCTTCATGGTGGTATAGCGACTATCATGGCAAAAGCACGTACTCAGCTTAACCAAGAATGGGAAAACCAGGTTTATACTATGTATAACAGCAGTTTAGCTGGTAAATATCCATTTAACTTAACTGGCCCTGATGCTGCGATAGCAGATGTTTCTGAATTTTTAAATTCTGAATCAGGAATTTTATGGAGCTTTATTAACACCCAGCTCAAACCATTTATGAAAGTACGCCGCGGTGTGTGGGAAGAAAAACAATGGAATGGTGTAGGTATTGGTTTTAGCGCGCAATTACTTGATGGTTTAACTAAAGCAAATAAAGTAACTCGTTCGTTGTTTTCTAGTGGTGCCGACAGTGCTGGTTTTACTTTTCAGATGATGCCTGTTCCACACCGAGGTATTCGTGAAACATACTTAGGCTTTAGTGAGCAAGGTTATCGCTACCGCAATGAGCCTGAAGAATGGCGTAATTTTTCGTGGCCTGGTCGAGGGGCTGCAGAGAAAGCGGTTCTGTATGGTTTAGATAATAAAGGGCGTCGTATTTCTATCGAGCAAGACGGACCTTGGGCACTACTAAAAGTGCTTAACTCAGCCAGTGTTAAGTGGATTAAAGGCACAGAATTTTTAGCAACATGGGAATTAAAAGATAAATCTGATGAGGTGTTAACAGTCCAGTTTTCTCTTAAATCAGGACGCAACAGCGGTATATTTTCAAAATACATGCTTACATCGTTTGCATTACCAAGCTCTTTGTTTTCACAAAGCCCTAGCTTGGCTCAATCGCAGTCGCGAACAATGCAATAGGCCGCTAGCAATGTTTAATTTATTTACTAAAAAGAAAACACCGACATTGGTTAAGCAACACAGCTTTGGTTTTATGGGTAAAACACCAATAAGACCAGACTTTGTAAAGCTTAATATTTCATCTAGAGAATCGGTTGGATTTGATCATTGGTTACAAGAAGGTTTTGCGCATTTAAACCGTGGTAGAAAAACAACGGATACAAGCCACTTGAATGGAACTAAGTCGTTGTTTTTTATATCGGGTAATGCTGATGATGGTGGTTTACTTGGCGTTTTGCAGCCAAGTAAAGATAGCAGTGGTCGGTTTTACCCATTTAGCTCTTTTGTACATAGTGGGCTTGATACATATAAGCGACATCCTGCTTTTCTATTTTTATTTGCAAGCCAAGTAATAGAGCACCTTTTAGGTGTAAATGAAAATATTAAACAAGCTGCCAGTATTAATGAAATGGAGCAAAAAGCACAAGATTATAACCGTGTAGCTGATGCACTTAAACAGCAACCAAACTTAACTCTAGAGCTTGATAAACTTAGAACTATTCCGATGAGCGTTTTTTGGCAGCATTTAGGCTTGAACGATATTGCTAAAAGAGCAATTTTAATTGAAGAGCTATCAGCTGTGCTTAAATCTATCGCTAATAGAGGGTGTTTAAGAAGTCAGTTTGGTATTCGCCTACCAATGCCTAGTTTTAGTCATGAAAGTGCCTTAGTTGCCGGGTTTTGGTTGCACTTAGTTGCATCTATGGTGGCAGATCATAATTGGCAGCCTTGGTTTTTTTATCAGTTAGGTGATGAGAATCAAGCGCCTAGTTTAACTATTTTTTGTAGGCCTATTCCAGCGTCATACTTTAATAGTGTGTGGGAATACGATAAAAAAACAAACGATATTGTTGATCTATGTAATTTAAAAGTAGAAAAACAGCCGTCTTCACAAACACTTAATTTTGCTGATATGGATAACGTGAGTGTTTACGATGCACTTCGTCGTTGGTGTAAATCATGAGTAATAAAGCACCACATACACATACCACCTGGATTGAATGGCTTGAAGCATTAAGTGCTCCTCTGCCGGGGAACAAGTGTGGAGAAGATTTAAAATATGAAGAAACATTTAAAGCATTAAAAGCATCTTCATCAGGAGTGGGGGAAGTTGACTTTAAAGTGATGTTTATACAAGCATCAGATTTACTCAACACTCAAAGTAAAGATTTACGCATAGTAAGTTACTTAGCACTAGCTGCAACAAGTGAGTTTGGGGTTACAGGTTTAACGCATACATTATTGTTATTTAATCGTTTGTTGACTACTTATACGGATGAGGTACACCCACTAAAAGCCAGAATGCGCGCTGCAGTTAATACATGGTTTTTACAACAGCAAGAACGTTTAAAGGGTGTAGCCCAAGGGCATAATACAAACGCTGAACAATGGCCTGAACTTATAGCTGCCTTGACTCAATACAATGAGCAGTGTGTTGCGTTATTAGACAACGAATCTGGCCCTCTATCGACTTTGAATGAGTGGGCTAAAGAACAAGAAAAACGAAACCCAGTGCCTGTAGCTGAACCAGTGCAAGAAGAAAAAGCGATTAGCACAGAGCAAAAATTAGCTGAGAATTCAGCTGTAACGGCTCCAAAATCAGAAACTAATAATTCGGCACCAGCCGCAGTTGCTAGCCAGGTTAGTATTGGTAATGCTGATATTGCCTCAGATACAGCGTATTTAAGTGCGGTTAGGCAGCTACTTAACTTTGATAAAGAACAAAATAACATTGAACGAGTAATAAAGTTATCGCGAGCTGCACGTTGGACAAGATTGGCATTACCGGCTAACGAAAATGGAAAAACGCGTTTACCCGCTCCTAGAGCTGCAGCATTTGCTCCAATTGAAAATGCATTGGCAAGTGAGCAACCTGAACAAGCTTTAAATTTAGCCGAAGGGTTGTTTATGGAAGGGGCTATGCAATTTAATTTAAATCTCCAAGTGCTTAGTTTAAATGCATTAAAAAAATTAAATAAATTGCCGCTTGTTCATTGGCTTGAGCAACAATTAGTTAATTTAAATGAGCAGTTTCCTGCTTTAGTTTCCCTACAGTATGACGATGGAAGTCCGTTGTGTTCATCTGTAAATAAAGAGTTTTTAAAAGAGTTATCACATTCTGCAAAAACAGAGTCTGTTAGCTCTCAAAGTAGTGCGTTTGATGAGCAGTATAGCGAGTTAATACAAGACGTCGAAAAAGGGCAGTTATCGACTGCATTAATTAAAGTCGATCAAATAAATATTTTAAACGATTTTGATAAAGCTCAAGCGCAATTATTAAAGGCAAAATTATTAATGAAAGCTGAGCATTACGAACATGCTTTAGCATTATTAAACGTGTTACTAAAACAAATAAAAGCGCATGACTTAGCGCAATGGCAACAATGTTTTTGCATGGAAGTATGGCGATTTTCCAAGCAGTGTTATGCAAGTTTGTCACAAACGCCAGAAGATGAAATGAGTTTAGCTGCTAAACATATTAGTCAGCAAATGATGGTAACTAACCCTGCACAAGCATTAGCGTGGGTTTAGTTACAAGGGCTTGACTAATATGTCGAGGTTTAATTGGAATTGAGTCGGTAGATAACCAAACTGCAAAGGAAAAAACATGAGTGATACATTTCAAAAAGAGATCCCCAGAGCTCGGATCAATATTTCGTTAGAGCTTGATACAGATGGCGCTTCACAAAAAAGTGAATTGCCATTAAAGATGCTAGTAATTGGTGACTACTCAAATGGTCAAAATAGCCAAGAACTATCTGAGCGTGAGCGCGTAACAATTAATAAAAATAATATTGAGCAAGTGCTTAAAGATATGGCGCCTAAAGCGAACTTTCAGGTAGCGAACAAAATTAAAGGTGACGGCGAAATTAACGTAAACCTTGAGTTTGATTCTTTTAAATCGTTTGACCCAGAATCAGTTGCTTCTCAAGTGCCAGAGCTTAATAAAATGATGGCTATGCGTAATTTACTTCGCGACCTTAAATCTAATTTATTAGATAACTCATCACTGCGTAAAGAATTAGAGCGTGTTTTACAAAATCAGCCAGAGCTAGATGAGTTAAAAGCTAAACTGGATGAAATTGCGCCGCTAGCGTCTGAAGATGAAAAACAACCAATAACTGAATAAGGAGATTACCATGTCAATGCAAGAACAATTAAATGTTGCCGCGCATACCACGGAGCAAGCTCCTTTATCCACTTATGAAAATATATGTGGAATGGTTGATATTTCTCCAGTTGCAGATGAAATCAAACTTGATTCATTTAGAGATGCAAGCAACCTAGCCGAAACTCGTGCAAATGAGCGCTTAACTGCAGCTATAAATGTATTTTTAGATATGGCTAGCAGTAGTGGCCAAGAAGTAACTCGAATTGATAAATTACTTTTAGATGATTACATCGCAAAAGTAGACATTATTATTTCTCAGCAGTTAGATCAAATTTTACATCACCCAAATTTTCAAAAAATGGAATCAGCATGGCGCTCGTTACGTTACTTAATTAACCGTACGCCTAACAATGCCAACATTAAAATTGAAATGCTTGATGTAGATAAAGAAACTCTAAGAGATGATTTTGAAGAAGCGCCTGATACAACTCAATCTGCATTATATAAACATGTATATACTTCAGATTACGATACGCCAGGTGGTGAGCCAGTATCAACAATGGTTTCGAACTTTGAGTTTGATTGTTCTGCGCCCGATGTATCGTTACTGCAAGAGATATCTCGTGTATCTGCGGCAGCGCATTGTCCGTTTATGGGCAGTGTTGGTCCTAAGTTTTTTCTTAAAGACTCATTGGAAGAAGTATCTAAAATCCAAGATTTGGGTTCTTACATGGAGCGCGCTGAGTTTCTTCGTTGGAAAAACTTCCGTGAATCAGAAGACTCTCGCTACATTGGTTTAGCATTCCCGCGCTTTTTACTACGTCTACCTTATGGTGAGACAAATCCTCTTCGTAACTTTAATTACCAAGAAGATGTAAGTGCGCAGCATCATGAACGTTATTTGTGGGGTAATGCAACATTTGCATTTGCTGCAAACATTATCCGTAGTTTCCATGATAATGGTTGGGCTGTAAATATTCGTGGGCCGCAATCAGGTGGTAAAGTTGAAAATCTTCCGCTGCATTCATTTGAAGCTGGTAAAGGATCAGAAACTAAAATTCCAACTGAAGTACTTATTTCTGAAACTAAAGAACTTGAGTTTGCTAACCAAGGGTTTATTCCACTTAGTTATTATAAAAATTCAGATTTTGCATGTTTCTTTTCAGCTAATAGTGCGCAGAAGCCACAGGTATTAGAAACAAATGAAGCAACAGCTAATGCAAGAATTAACTCACGCTTACCATATATTTTCTTAGTATCGCGTATTGCGCATTACTTAAAAGTTTTACAGCGTGAAAATATTGGTTCAAGTAAACCTCGCCATGAATTAGAGCAGCAGCTTAATGATTGGCTTGGCGCATTAGTAACTAAAATGAACAACCCTGATGAATCTCTTATTGCTACGCATCCACTAAAAGATGCAAAAGTAACTGTAGCAGAAATTCCAGGTAACCCTGGTTACTACAGAGTAAGTACGTACATTGTTCCTCATTTCCAAGTTGAAGGGATTGATGTTCGTTTAGCGCTAGTAGGGCAAATGCCTGGCGAAAAATGAACTGCTACGCCGCCAATGAAACGGATTTAAGTACTATCAAATGCGTCAATTTGGTGAGTAGTTGGCAGGTGTACATAAAGGATTAAGACTTATAGTCTAAAAAATTGCCCCAAGTTGGTTGCATCCAACTTGGGACATTAAAAGGAGTTTAAAAATGAAGTGCCCAAATTTAAGTGGATTGGAGTTTTCTAAAAAAAATCTAGAGTATTTAGATAAAGCTAGAGAACTTACTAGACATACAGATCAACTTACAAAAGCACTAAGCTTCGGTAGTCTAGCTGCAATTTTTGTAGGTAATGGGGCCTTGGTCGCACAATTTAACATATCTAATACAGATTTTGCTTTGATGGCTGAGTCGTTATCCTCAGTGTCAAAAATTAAAAGATATGAGCTACAAAAAATTTCATATAGTGCTTATAGAAATAGTAGTTCTTATAAAGAGCGAGAATTTTGGAAGGCAATGATAAATGGTTGTAAAAATGATTAGAATATTGTGTATGTTCAGCTTGTTTTTGGTTTGCATTGCAAACGCAGTGGCCAGTGATAATAAAGTTTTTTTTGCGAAGAAAAAGCTACAGCTAGCAACAGTCGCATTTGAAAAGCAGATGGATAAATGTTTTTCAAATGCGAATAAAGTAAGCAGTACTGAGTTACAAAATGATGGTATTAGCTTAGAGATGACAAAGACAGCTATTGATTATATGCATTATTCTGCGCTGAGTACTTGCATGAAAGTTCAGTACGAAAATTATTTAAAAGCAGGTTACTTTTACAAAACAGTTACATCAAGTAAGGATATTGGTGATATTGATAGCTTTGTTTCAAATACTTGGGTATCTGAATTAGACGCAGAGTATAAGTTTAAGCAATTACCTAAAAGTGTACAGCAACACTTCGAAAAGTTAGCTGTTTTGCAAACTCCATTTGACGCGATGTCGTTAATACTAGAGTTAGATAATCCGTCTTTGTAAAAATTGCCCCAAGTTGGTTGCATCCAACTTGGGACATATTCCCCAGTGGCATGAAGCAGAGGGCTTTTTGGGGGGCATAAATATTACTATTTATGCCAATGCCAACTAACAGGAAACACTTCATTCTAAAAGGAGAATAATGAAATGGCAATTCCAGCGTACATGTGGTTAAAGGATGACCAAGGTAATGACATCAAAGGTTCTGTAACTGTTGCAGAGCGTGAAGGTTCAATTGAGATCCTACACTTTGATCATGAACTTCGTATTCCTACGGATAACGATACAGGTGAACTTACAGGTACTCGTAAGCATGAACCTTTTGTAATTACAAAAGCTGTTGATGCGGCTACGCCGTACTTGTACAAAGCGTGTTCAAACGGTCAAACACTTAAGCAATTAGAGCTTAAATGGTACCGTATTGATGACACAGGGACTGAGCGTGAATATTTCTGCCACAAGTTGGAAGATGTAAAGATCACTTCGATCTCACCAACAATGCATAACGTTAAAGACTTAGACAAGGAGCGTTACCCGCACCTTGAAACAGTTTGTCTACGTTACAAACGCATTACTTGGACTTACTTAGATGGCAACATCGAGTTCTCTGACTCTTGGACTGAAGGTCGTTAATTAGTCAGTAATTTTGAAGGATATGCGCAAGCATATCCTTTTATTGAGATCTAAATATGGCGTTATTCGATTTTTTAACTCAACCAGTTACACGCAATGGTCATCATGGTTTTCAAACTGATGAGCAAGTCAGTGTGTGCAAGCATTTAAATGAGCTTTTAAATGCAAGAAGAGGAGTGCTGAAGCACTTGTCTGACTATGGTTTGCCCGATGTAGAAGATATTTACGAGGGGTTACCATACTCACAACACACGTTAGCGTTTGAGGTTAAAAAATTGATAGAAAAGTACGAACCACGCGTACGATATGCAAATGTAACACCTGTTGAAATTAAAGAAGATAATTGTGTAATAAGGCTAGATATTCAAGCTTTTTTAACGAGCGGGCAAAGTATCAAGTTAAATACCCGTTTTGAATCTGGCGGTAAAGCAGACGTTATACAACATGCAAAAAACACTAACTAATGTTATTTAAAGGATTGATGAATGCAGCAATATTTTGATGCACAAATGCGCTTGTTAACCCAAGCTGGTAAGCAGTTTGCTCAGTTTTATCCTGAGCATGCAGGAATGCTTAACATTGATGCATTAAAAGATAGAGACCCTCATATTGAGCGCTTATTAGAAGGCGTAGCGTATTTAACTGCCCATACTCAAAAGCGTTTAGATGAGTCAGTACCTGAAGTTTCAGAGCAAGTACTGCGTCAACTGTGTCCAATACTCCTAAGTTATTATCCTTCTAGTACTGTGGTGCAATTTAAGCCTAAATTGGCTATGCAAAAAACACACACTATTTTAAAAGGTTTACAGCTTAATCCGCCTAAAGCAAAGGCCGATAATAAAAAAATAATTTTTAGCACAACTCACGGTTTAGACGTTGTCCCATTAGATGTTGAGCATGTTCGATACCAAGAGTCGCACTTAGGTGCAGAGCTACGAATAGGGCTTAAGTTTGTATGCCAAGGTGAACGAAGTAATTTTGATTTATCTAAACTAAACTTTTATTTACGTGGCGATACACCATTATGCAGTGCTTTATTTCAATTATTAAAAACACCTAATAAACAAGCAGAACTTGATTTTGGTGCTAACCATTTTGAGTTCAACAAAAAGTTAAAAGCAAAAGGTTGCAGCGCTACTTATTTAGATATAGATGGCGCTTTACTGCCTAGTGCAGCTAAAAGCCATCCTGGATATGCACTATTACTTGATTATTTTAATGCAAAAGATAGGTTTTATTTTTTAACATTTGATGGTTTAAAAGACGAAGAGTTTCCTGAACATATTGACCGTTTTGAAATCGTATTTAGGGGTGATAATAAATTACCGCCGGGTCATCAGTTAAGTAAAGAGAACATTTTAATCAATTGCGTGCCAGCAGTTAATTTATTTAGCCAAGCTGCAGAGCCAATTAAAATAGAGCCAAACAGAACTGATTATATGATAAGTGCAGATCAGGCACGTTTTGACCACGTTTTTAGTTATACGGTAGATGCAGTTGCAGGTCGAAACTCTATAACCGGGCAATCGTATGATTACACTCCTCGTTATCAAAGCGTATTTGAAGACGAAAAAAAGCTATTTACTGTGCTCACAAAAGACGTAGGTGCAGCAGCCCCGACTCATTATTTACAGCTTCCTTTTAATTTAGAAGATGAAAAAGAAACTCTATCAGTTGATTTAACCTCTTTTAATGCCGGTTGGCCTCGTCAGCTTTTGCAAGAGGGAGACTTGAACGAAGGCGGAAAAGACATGCCGAGCATCGTTGAGGTTAAAAATGTTATACGGCCAACTAATTATTTAGCATGTCCAAGTCAGCCAAAACACTGGCAGCTTATTAGCTTATTAAATGTAAAGTTTTCACAAATTACGCAAGTTACAGAACTAAAAAGATTACTAGTGTTATTTGATTGGTCTAATAAAGCTGAGAATCGATTACGAATTGAAAGCATTTTAAAAATAACAGCAACGCCGATCAGCCAAATTAAACGCGGAATATTTATCAAAGGTGTTGATGTACTTATTGATATTGATGAAAGTAAATTTGTTGGTGATGCTGATTTATATCATTTTTGTAATGTATTACACGAATTCTTTTTAATGTATGCCCCTATAAATGAAAGCGTACAAACGCGTGTTAATGCAATTCCTAGTTATAAATCGTGGAGTTGGGATATTGAACCGGGTAAGAGTTATCAGCTATGAGTTACGCTGATAAAAATCATGCGCACCCAGTTTGGTCTAAGTTACCCGCGCCAATAGAACTACTTATTGAGCAGCCTTGGCGGTTTAACTTATTTAAAGCGATGAGCTTAATAGAAAAACATTGGGCCGCACCTCAAGAGCTAGAGCAAGGGATTAGTAACAGAGTTGTTTTTAAACCTTTTAAAGAGCTTGGTTTTCCGGCTACTGATGTACGCGAATGTGTATTAGAGAATGATGGCAGAGGAAGATTAAGCTTATCGACCTCTTTTTTAGGTTTGTATGGTGTGGATGCACCCATGCCACACTATGTATTAGAGCAAGCAGCAAGTGATGAGCAAAGCGGTGACCGCGTTCGTCAGTTTTTAGATATATTTAATCATGTACTTTATTGCCAACTTTTTCAGGCCTGGAAAAAGTCGCAAATTAATATAGCAGGCAGAGGCGCGAGCCAATTTGATGGGTTAGTTGAATCTATTTTACTGGGAAAAACTGATCAAAAAATTCAGTGTGGTATTGCAAGTTTAAAGCAAACTAGCGCTGCTGGCTTAGCGCAGCTTCTTAAACATAGTTTAAATATAGACACGCTAAAAGTTGACGACACACGAGCAAATTGGCAAAAAATAGATACACCAAGTTCAATCGGCGAAGAAAACCAAATGGTTTTAGGCAGCTCTGCAGTACTTGGTACGAAGGTATTAGTTAGCGGAAGTATTTTAACAATAGATATAGGTCCAGTTAATAGTGATACAGCCATGAGTTTAACGCCAAGAAGCGAAGAAGGTATAAAAATGGCTGCACTTCTGACTGCGCATTTACCAAGTAATGTAGAGTGGGTTTGCCAAATAAAAGTAGCTAATGAGGCTGTTGCCGAACAAGCTTTAGGTCAGCAACCGCTAGTACTTGGACATAATTCATATTTAGGGGCCGCAGCTGCAAATACAACAACACATAGCTACAGCCATCAACAGTATAAACACTAAGGAATTAAGGATAAAAAAATGGATGCTAAAGGCATAAAACAACTCATAGATAAATTAAATGGCCACACCGCAACAGCACTTGAATCAGCAGCTGGATTTGCGAGTAGTCGTAGTCATTTTGAAGTGCTTCCTGAGCATTTACTTATTAAGTTAATGGAAGAAGGAAGTAATGGTGACCTTGAGCACATTTTTCATTTCTTTAATATTAATCAAGACAAAGTATGGCATGAGCTATTAGACTTTTTAAATAGACAGCCTGCCGGTAATCAAAGTAAGCCTACATTTTCTCGTCGTTTATACGAATGGCTAGAGCGTGCATGGTTAAGTGCTAATGTTCAGCATAAAAGTGATTTTATAACAGGTGCTGCGCTTATTGATTCATTAACAGAGTTATTACCTTACAGCCCTGTACTTCAACTACCTGCTTTACTGGATAAAATAGATTCACGCTTTTTAGCTGAAAATTTAGATAAAATTTGTCAGCAATCTTCAGAGCGTTTAAACCCAGTAGCTAAATCAAAGTCTGCAAATCAAACAGATTCATCGCACGGTACAGCTGCGCTTGATGAGTACTGTGAAGATTTAACTGAAAAAGCAAAACAGGGTAAAATTGACCCGGTTCTCGGTCGTAATGACGAAATTCGTATGATGGTCGATGTGTTATGCCGTCGAAGAAAAAATAACCCTATTTTAGTGGGTGACCCAGGTGTAGGTAAAACAGCAGTCGTTGAAGGTTTTGCCCAGCGTATAATTGATGGCCAAGTACCAAGTGACCTGCAAGGCGTACGCTTATTGGTGCTTGATATGGGGTTATTGCAAGCAGGTGCCGGCGTTAAAGGTGAGTTTGAGCGCCGCTTAAAAACAGTAATAGACGAAGTTAAAAATTCAACAACGCCAATAATTATGTTTATCGATGAAGCGCACACTTTAATTGGTGCCGGTGGCGATGCGGGCATGAGTGATGCGGCAAATTTATTAAAGCCAGCATTAGCACGCGGAGAATTAAGAACCGTTGCGGCAACAACATGGAGCGAGTATAAAAAGTATTTTGAACGTGATGCCGCTCTAGAGCGCCGTTTTCAGCTTATTAAAGTGGATGAGCCAACAGAGCAAGCGGCTCAATTAATGCTTGCAGGCTTAAAAGATAAATATCAAGAGCATCATAATATTCAAATTACGGATGACGCTATAGAAGCTGCTGTCGTTTTATCGTCGCGCTATATAACAGGCCGCCAATTACCAGATAAAGCTATTGATGTATTAGACACCGCAGCGGCAAGAGTACGTATGTCGTTTGCTACAGACCCCGCTGCCATTGAGTCTGAGCGCGAGCACATTAATTATTTAGAAACCAGAATCAATAGCCTCAATGTAGAGCTAGGGCAAGGTTTAGTTGTTGATAAAGATAAGCTTACCCATTTAGTTGAAGAGCTGGTTATTGCACAAAATAAATTGGCGCAACTTACTCACTCGCGTGAATCTCAAATTTCGACTTTGAGTCAAATTAACGAGATAAAGCAGGCAACTGATCAAGAGCTTGATAGCGAATCATTGCTGACACTTCGCCAATCACTAAAAGAGCAAAATACACAAGACAACGGCTTATTTAGTGAAGTAGACGCCGATGCTGTTGCGCAAATTATTTCACAGTGGACCGGTGTGCCTGTAGGGGCAATGGTAAAAGATCAGATTAGTAATTTAATTAATCTTGAAGCCACAATTAGCCAAGAAGTTATAGGGCAGCAGGCTGGACTCGCTAAAATAGCGCAAACACTAAGAGTGAGTAAAGCCGGCGTAAGCAACGATGAAGGCCCGCTAGGCGTATTTTTACTAGCTGGTCCATCGGGCGTGGGTAAAACAGAAACCGCTCGCTGCTTAGCTAAACAATTATTTGGTGGTGATAAATTTTTAACCACTATTAACATGAGTGAATACCAAGAGTCGCACACCGTATCGCAACTTAAAGGTTCACCACCAGGGTACGTTGGCTATGGTGAAGGTGGTGTGTTAACCGAAGCGGTAAGACAGCGTCCATATTCAGTAATTTTACTTGATGAAGTTGAAAAAGCGCACAAAGATGTAATGAACATGTTTTACCAAGTGTTTGAGCGCGGCACCATGCGTGACGGTGAAGGACGTGAAATAGACTTTAAAAATACTGTAATTATCATGACATCTAATTTAGGCTCAGCAGAGTTAATCGATGCATGTACACCGCCTACAGTTATAGACCTAAGCCCTCAAGATGACGAGGAAGAACAGGTACAGCAAAGCGATCAAGAAGCAGCTATTAACGAAGCGCTAAATCCAACGCAAGCACCTATTAATGAAGACGGAACGCCTTGGAAAGTACCATCAATCGGTGCACTGACTGATTTAATTAAGCCGCAGTTACTTGCTTTTTTTGCGCCTGCTTTACTTGCCCGTATGCAAGTTATACCTTACTTAGCGCTTGATTCTGAAGCTCTACAGTCTATCGTCAGCTTGAAACTTGAAGCCATTGCCACACGTTTGCACGAAAACCACAAAATGCAGCTACGAGTAGATGCCAGTGTTTTAGAAAAGCTGACTACTCAGTGTACGCTTTCAGATAGTGGTGCACGTATGGTGAACGCGGTTATAGAGCAGCAAATACTTCCTGGTATCGCTAAATCAATTTTAGAGTTTATGGCAGAAGAAGACATGCCTGATATTTTAACGCTGGCCGTTGACGAACAAGACGAAATTACGGCGACATTTGCAGATAACGCTTAAATAAAAGGATGTAAAAATGGGATTCATGGACATATTTAACGAGCTCAAGGCCAATAAGAGTCACTTTAGTGTTGCTATACAGGGCATGCCTGACGGGATGGTCTATGTAACTGACTTTGAGTCTAGGGACGATCGTTTATGTGAAGACTATGAATTTAAAATCCAAGTATTGAGCCCTGAGCATCTAACATCTGAAATGCTAATAGGCAAAGATGTATCGTTATCACTAGTGTGGTCAATGTTAGATCGTACTATTTCAGGGTTAATTAGTGGTTTTATAGCGCATGGTCAAAGTCATCAGGGGTATCACTATACTTTGATCATGAGTTCTCATTTAACATTACTTAAGCATCAGCATTCTAACCGTGTATTTACTGCTATGGATGCAGGTAAAATTATTTCGAGTGTGTTTGAAAAAGCAGGTTTCCCTGCGCAAAAGTTAAATGTACAAGCAAGCTCAACCATGCTCGATATGACCGTGCAATACAACGAAACTGATTACGAATTTGTAACACGCTTAATGCGTAAGCACGGTTTTGTGTACAGCTTTGTAGAGCAAACTAGTGGTGAATGTACATTGTATATTTGCAATGATTCTAATGGTATAGCGCAAGAGTTTGATGAAATAAACCTAAGCTATGTACCGCCATCTGGGCAAGTAAGAACGAGTGAGTCAATTTTTGCTATAAGCAGGCAGGCCCAATTATTTCCGCAAAGTACACACTTAGATGATTACAACTACCAAGCTCCGGGTAATTTGCAAGTTTCAAAAAATAACAGTGCGTCAGTTATTGGTTTTGGTGAAGATAGTCATTACGGTGATAATTACGGGCAATCAAACGAAGGGCAAGACTTAGCAACTATCAGACAGCAAGCGTTTGATTGCCAACGTGAGCAAATAATAATAGACACAGACTGCAGGGCGCTTCGCCCTGGTATGCGTTTAAATATTTATGACCATCCAGAGCATGATGGTCAGTATTTAGTGACGCGTGTAGAGCACAAAGGTAGCCAAAGTGCTTCGGTTGAATACGGCTCTAATGTAAAGGGCTTAACGTATAAAAACCAAGCTTATTTAATTAGTGTTAACCAGCCTTATAAAGCTCCATTGCGCCCAGCGAGACGTGTGTTTGCAACGTTTAATGCATTAATTGAGCAAGAAATTGATGACAAAGGTAACTACGTAGTAAAACTACCGTTTAATCAAGATGGAGAAGGCCAAGAAAGCCGTCCTACACGTTTAATGCAACCTTACGGTGGCAGCGGGCACGGTATGCATTTTCCACTAACTCAAGGTACAGAAGTGCTCGTTTGTGGTGAAAATGGTGATTTAGATAGGCCTATAATTTTAGGCGCGCTTTATAATGAAAATGCACCAAATCCTGTTACAAGCGAAAACCCAACTGAAAACAAATTAGTAACTAAAGCTGGGCACAGCTTTGTAATGGATGACAAAAAAGGCGAAGAGAAGATAAGCCTTGCCAATAAAAACAATAAAAACCAATTAATACTCGATGCAACAAATGGTGCGCACCAGGCAATGTTAAAGTCTGTTGATGGTGATGTTAAAATTTCAGCGAAAGAAAACCTTCAGTTTGTTGCCGAGAACGACGCAAACTTTACAGTTGCTAATAACTTTACAACGCGAGTAGAGAATAACTTGCAAATTCAAACCCGCGAAGGAGATATTACCGTTAGCTCGGCTGCGGATTTAACCTTAAATTCAGCCGCAAATAGTCGTATTCAAGCGACTGACGGTAACTTAGAGCTCACAGCAAGTGATGAGTTTAAAATGCAAGCACAGCAAGACATTAGCGTTTACTCGGTAGACGGCAACCTTGAGTTACAAGCGCCACAAGGTGATTTAGAATTAAACAGTGGTAAAAATATTACTATAAAAGCAAATGGACAGGGGTCAATTCAGTTAAGTCAAGGTGGCGCAAGTATAGAAATTGATGCTGCGGGTAACCTTACAATTGACGCCACTAATATAACGTTAAGTGCCACTAATATAGCAATTAAAGGCAGTGCAATTAGTAATAACTAAGTTAAAGGAGTAATTTAATGAACGCTAAAGTTAAAAGTATATTTAATCACGATCAGCAACTTGCACCTGTAAGTAAAGTCGATGAATTTGGCCGAGTTAAAGGCGTTACAGTAAATAACGACGAACAGAGTGTTGTAGCACAAGCGGCGCACATAACACCATGCCAAGTGGGCGACACAGTACTACTTACCCACACTGCACAAGGCTTTATAGTAACAGGGCTACTTGCAAATGAAGATCAAGCGCCCGCTGCACTCATTAAAAATAGCCAAGGCCACATAACGATTGAGGCGCAGAAAAGTATTAGCCTTCAAACTGCTAAAGGGACTATAGAAGTATTTGCCGACGGGACCATAGTGCTCGAAGGGCGAGATATAACAGCCAATAGCGAGCAAGATCTTACCTTGGCTGGCTGGCCAATTAGGCTTAATTAATACTATGTTTGCTCAAGTCGCTAAGGTTAAGCAGCATCAGCAGCGCTTAAATACTTTATTAAAACACAAACAAAAGCTGCAAGCGCAAGGTGTTTACCCGCTTGCTCGACTAAATGTAATTGAAAGCCAATTACTAAATCATTTATACACACTCAGCGATTTAAAAAGTGATGCACCCACAGATTACTTTGCAGGTAAAAATTTAACACAAGTAAGCCATTTAACGCTTGATGAATTTATTACCCTTGCGATAGAGAGCCCTGAGCACTACAGTATCTACGCGCTATTGCTACAAAGTCTTAATTTAAAAAGTGAACTTAACAGCGCCGAAACTTTTTTAGCTTTAAAGTCGGACAAACATTTAAGTTATTACAGTGTATTACAGCACTTACTTGATTATTGGCAGTTAGATGATAATAAAGCACTGCGCAATAGTGTACTCAACGAAAAAGAAGAGCTTGATAGTAACGCGATTACTTTACTTTTTTCACAGCACTTGAGTGAAACAGAGCTAAATAGTGCCATGCTACATGCTAACTTTGATATTGCTTATGCAGCACTCGTGAATGCCTATTGTAATAAAACAAGTAACTTATCAGACATACTATTTAAAGTATTTGCCAAAACAAATGATGTCGACAAAAAAGCAAAATTACTTGCCCTAGCAGGGCTTACTAACGATCCGCGCTGGGATGAACCTTGCCTACTTTTTTGTAAAGCTAACCCCGGGCTTTGCCAACATGTACTAAGCCACTTTGTATATAAGCGTGCATTGCCTTTATTTATTAATTTAATGGCGCATGGGGTAACTCAAAAACCAGCTTACGCAGCATGGCTAATTATTACTAACAGAGCGCTTGCCCAAGCAAACAAAGTAACTGTAGTAGAATCAAATAACGAAAAAAACGTACACAGCGGCATAAACCTTGACGATGCAGAGCATGCAAGGCAAGCGTTTGCACTTGTCCCAGGGGATCAATTATTAAACGGCATTAGCTTTGTGTGCAGTAATGCAAAACAAAAATTAAAAATACTTGCAGGTGAAGTTGTGCAACGTGTTGTAGCACCACATTATCCTCTGCAAAAGGCCTGTGGTTTGTACCATGTATTACTGAGCGCCAAACAATGGCAAAGTGTGATAGCGGAGAGTCCAAGTGCTGAATAATTTTTCTCCTTGGCAGGCTAGTTTTTTTGATGGTTGGTTGAGTGACCGTACGCTGGCTAAAGTTGTCCTTGTAAAACAAAACTTTGAATTTGACGAAAAAGGCAATGTAACACCAAACGAGCCCGGACCCGATATTGTTGTAGCCGATGATTACGATGGCGACCCCGCATATACACCACTTAGAGAAGTAAACGAACAAGTCGCCTTTAAGCATGGATTTGAAGTGTATGGCGACTTTACAGCTTACCCGCCTAAAGCCAAACAAGCGCGAGTAATTGAAGTAGAGCTTGGCCTTCATGATAAAGCGCAGCCACTATTTAAAAAACGTTTACGTGTAACTGGCGCACGCTTTTGGAAGCGCTCTTTACTTGGGCCTGTTGCAACTGATCCGAATATTATTGAGCCTACACCCATTAATTACAGCAATGCTTTTGGTGGAAAAGATCTTAACGATGAGTCTAATTATCTGCTTGAAAATCCGATAGGGAGAGGATTTAAGCTTAAAAACAAACAAGCAAAAGGGCAGCAATTACCTTGCATTGAATACGCAAATCAACTACTTCGTAAACCGAGTCATACTACCTCAGTTGCAAGTTTTTCAGCTATACCATCACATTGGTCACCGCGTATCGAACTTATGCCCGACATTGATAAAAAAGCACTTATGGCAGGCAATTATCCGTTTAAAACAGTGCTTGATGAACATTTTAACAATATGGCACCTTTAGATCAGCGAGTAAAAAAAGAGTTTACACAAGGGTGGGCGTTTTCACTTTCAGGGTTATACCCGTTACAAGAATATGGGCAGCACCAACGAGTTGAACTTCCATTTGAAGAGCCTATTGTTCAGCTAGTTAACACATTAAACAGACATACAATTAACTTGCGCTGCGACACGTTGGTTATTGATTCTGACGCGCAAAGTTTTTCTTTGTTATGGCGCGGCTATATTGACGCAATACACGTAGGCGCAAATAGCCAGTTAGTTGTGGCAAAAAAGGAAACTAACAATGAAGTTTGATGTACTTTGCCATATAAATGCTACAGGGTGTACACCAAGTAGCTTGTATACCGCTGTTGCAAACCAAATGTTGTTTTCTAAACCGAGTAAAGCATTAATACGTTGCGATATAAGCTTAGATGCCCCCTACATAATGGTAGAAATAGAAGAGCTTGCTCAGCTTGATAGGCAAACCAAGTGCTTATTGTTATTAAGCCAGCTGCTCGAAAATATTGATATTACAACCCTTAGAAAAACATCCCGTATAAGTCAAATAGTGTTTGTATTACCACAGGACGAGTTAAACAACCCAGTAATAAGTGACGATACACTCAGTGAGCTTTTAGCTGAGGTGATTTCGCAGCAAGTCCCTGATTTTATACAAACTACAACGCTTGATTTAAAAAGCATAGCGCCCGATACACTTATAATTGCACTCGACTCTTGCGTTAGCTACCAATACGTAAGCCATCAAGCAAAAAATAACGTGGTGCAAGTGTTAAACGGCCCGCCAGGCATTATTAATGGTGAAGGTGGATGTGTATTACTTACCCATTTACAAGGCACCCTTAGTGCACACCTTTATAATGGCGAATTAAACGAACAGCTCAACCAAGCCGAGGCTTGTGTTAATGATACTTACCTATTTGCAGGAAAGGAGTCGTTAGCATGGCAAAAAAAATGGTTTGCTAATACACAAGCATTGTATAGCCCAGAAGACGAATTAATAGAGCTCGCCAACTTAAATAATACTATTGGCCATCAAGGCGTTGCAAACGATCCAGCGGGGTTTGTGCTTGCAAATAGCTATTTAAATAACCCACTAAATGAAGGGTTACAGCATGTATTTTTATTATTTAATTCACCTAACGAGCAATTAATAAAAATTTCAAGGAGTGAAAATTCATGACATACATTAATGCAGCCGCAGGTAAACAAACAGGCAGTGTTCAGTACGACATCGACGCGCTAACCGCCGATGTGCGCTCAGGTGGATCGTTAACATGGCGACACAACAACCCAACACTATTAGGGCTTAATAATAGTGCTCGAAGTAACGGCGCATTAGGTAAAGCCAGCAATGTCGCTATTTTTGAAGACCGAGCCAGTGGAGATGCGGCATTTTTAGCTGAAATAGGCCGCCCCAAATACCGCGATAAAACACTTGGCGAAATGGTTAATGTATTTATTCCAGACTATATAATTCCACCACCTCAATGGGATGATGAAAAAAACGAACCTATCTTGCCGTGGAATGAGTCTCAAACCAATATGGATGTTAATAAACCTATTACTAATGCCCAAGCATTTTTAGATTTAGTGTCGAGCCACTTAGGGTGGGAAGCTGGGAGTCAAGAGCAATTAACCAAAGATACGCAATCGCAAGCAGCGCAAGTAGCCACAGTATCAGGGCAAAATGTATTAATTAATGGCCGCACCGCAGTGCACCAAAGTAGCGGCGGCAAGCTAAGCACTATTGATATATGTTTAACTACGGTAGGCCCAAGTGTCATCCCAATCCCTTATCCAAATATGGCCGCAGCAAGTGATGTAGCCAGTGTGGCGGGGTCAGTCAAAATAAACGGTAACGGTGCTGCCAACATAAAAAGTAACTTTTCAAAAAGTAAAGGCGATAAACCCGGAGATAAAAGAGGCCTAATGAGTGGCACTAACGATGGTAAAGCTGAATTTATAATAGGCTCATTTAATGTACTCATTGAAGGGAAACCCGCTGTTCGCCAAGGTGACTTAATGATTTCAAACTCAAAAAACACCCCGCCTATGCCGCTAGCGCAATCAGGTGGCGCATCACCAAGGGGGTTGAGTGTAGAAATGAGGGATAGTTTGGCTGACCAGCAAGTCGGTAAAAAAATAGTCATAAAAATATCAGGATCAGAAAAGTTAGATGAAGATGGAGTGTCAATTGTATGAGTGATCTAAATGTAGCAGATAAAATTGATGAAAAAAATGCGCATAGAGAGCTTGTTTTTGAACGCCAATCAGATGGTGTAAAAAATGTATCATTAATGGTTAGAGATGAATCTGTAAATAGAAGCAGTAAAGGCTACTATAAAATCCCGTTATATCAGGTAGATGCTAAAGAGGAGAGTGATAATACAGCTGATATTGAGTTAGTTCATATATTCCCAATTAGATATGCCCACCCTGCAGATGAAATTGACGATCATACAACGAACTTAAGAGATGGCTTTTTATACATTTTTGTTGACGGTCATTTATGGCGTGAGCTTAAGGTAACGACCAAAGAAAGCGTTACGCGTTTCAATGATATTAACCTTGCTTGGCAGAAAGGCTCTCTTACTTGGAAAACAAATAAAGGTTTTCGTGAGGCGACTGGTGAAACACTTAAAACGATTATAGTACCGAACAAACTTAATGGAAGTAACTGCCAAGTACAAATTGCTTTTTCTGAAGTGCAGTGGTCGTGGAAACAAATTCAATTATTTGGAGGGTTTAATCCTGAAGACCCAAGGTTAAACTATGGAGAGCCTGTTAAGCCAGGTGAGAATAATGCTGATGCAATAGAGCTTCGAAACAACAGATTGTTTACGTTAGATAAGCTTGGTGATTTTGAGCAAGGCTATAATAGTAATCAGTTACCTCAGCATGTTGCACTCGATGTTGTAAATAAAGCTGGAGTCTATTGCCCCGTTATACCTGACGCAATAGGAAAAGTAAGACAAGCCGCTGCAGATATCACGCTTACTCGCTCAGTGATTAGTTCACTACCGATAGAGCAAGTAGCAAATGGACAAACGGTTTCGAGTGTTGATGAGCTCTCAAAAGAGCAGCGAGGTGAGCTTGAATTAGCATCGTTTGTTCAACAAACCTTTTTTGCTTTTCCGCAATCTGTGTCTGACAAATTAGCAACATATGGTGAAGACAGTGTCTCTGAGCAAGAACAAAAGATTGCTTCAGATTATAAAAAGTGGGTAGAAAATAAATTTGATAAAACAGCATTCAGAAAGTTTCTAGCAACAGAAAAAGTGCTTGTGCTTGGTGAGTATATCAATGAGCTAAGAGCCAATGTAAAAGACCTTATAGAGGATGAAGATACTGCTTCTAGCTTTTATCAATGTGCAAGAGACTATGCATACCACTCAGGTAACCGACGACTCGATATATATCAACTTATGTGTGACGTATTAGCCCCTTTGAAAGATTTAACGGCAGATTTGCTTCGCTCAAGTGTAGTGTATGACCAAGACGCGCAAAAGCTTAAGCAAATCGATAGTAATGATCTAGGGCAACATATAATCTTAAAAGTGTTAGGTACACACCCGGAGGATACCAGTGACCGTTCAAATTTATTGAAACTACATAAGTTACTATTCCCTGATGAAACCAGTAGTAAGCCTAATTTAACTGAATATAAGTGTTTTCGAGATGAAGAAGATCCTAAAAATGTTGATTTTTCTATTGATGAATTTAAGACTTTGGAGAAGCAAGATGATCAACTTGATGGTTATATAGAAGGCGATTTAACGCAGGTATTACGTAGGAGTAGCCAAGCTGTATGGGGCTTTTTTAATATTATTATGGAAGTACCATCTGCCACTTATTCTATGTCTCAAGGTGGCGGAACAATTAAAGATGTGTTTACTGCCCGTATGCAAAAACAATCTAGCTTACAGCGAGAAAGTAATAAACTTGAGCGGCAAACAAAGAATTTAGAAATACAGATAAAAAATAAACAAAGTGAAATTGAAAGTTCTGAAAAGACACGCAATGATCTCATTCAGGAAGCGCGTAACCAAGGTATAGATGGCGATGACATCACCGAGCAATTAAACAGGCAGCTTAAACAAAGAAACAAAGAACTAGAGCACTATAAAACACTGCTTAAACAAGCAAAAACAAAAAGTAGTGTAACACGTGCGCATTTATCGACGCTAAAAAGTGTGGGTTTAGACATGCTTAATAGTGAGGCACGTATTAAGTCAGTTGCGATGTCGTACAACCCCTATCAAAAAATAATGCATCTCGCGCATATGGTTTCTGATGGTTTACTCGTTGAGATTGACATTGATGTTAACGACTATTATCAAGGAAACTTACCTGACTCAGTAGTCCCGCTTAATTTTGACAGCCGTTCTAAGCGTGCCGAACAACGAATTTTAGAATTTAATAAAATAACCGAAGGTATTGATGAAGCACTGAGCCAAGGTAGTTACCCAGGCAATGGCGGAACGCGGCCCATTGTTAAACTTAAAGTTAACGATAAAGTGACGATACCTGCTCGATTAGACCTTATTACTAGCTTAGATGGTTCTTTGAATGAACTAGAGGCCATGGTTACTAAGCAATACTACGAATCAGACAGCGCCAAGAAGAAAGTGATGAAAAAAATGGTGGCGCTTGATAAAAATAAGCTAGCTGCATTGGAAGGAGTAGTGAAGAGGCTTGAAGATGGTTTAGAAGCGGTTGAAGGTGCTCAGCTCAAAACAAACTGGGATTTAACTGGATATAAAGATCATAATAAATCCCTCAAAAAGTACGCGAAAACAGCATTTGGTAAGCAGCAAACGGGCAAAGTTGGCTTAGCTAGCATTGGTGTTTTGCCGTTTGTTTCTGGGCTAGAAGCCATTAATTTTTATACCGTTATAACTGGTGATGGCGTCAGTTCTATGGATAAAGCATCTGCAGCATTAGATTTACTTGATGTTATGGTGAATATTGGTAAAGATTTGGTAGAGCGTCGTTATGGTATGCCAAGCTCCGGTCAGTTGATTTTATATGCTGACAATAAAGTGCCTGTTAGCGAGCTTAGTAAAAAAATACTTAGAGGAAGGCTCGGTGTTACTTTTGCAAAAGTAGCATTATTCTACACTGCAAACTTTTTTACATTTGTTGCCGGCGGTATAAGTACTTATATCGCTGTAAGGGATGCAGTGAATGAGTATAACAAAGGTAATATAGGCCTTGCGACAGCGAATTCGATTATGGCTCTGGGCTTTTTAAGTATGACTGCCGCATCTGGCATCGCAATTATCACCAAAGGGGCGTCAGCCTTGATAGCTGTATTTGGTATTGTAGGCTTAGTGATAGTTCTTATTGCGGCAGGGCTTATTTATTATTTTAGTGAATCAGAGGTTGAGGCATGGCTTCATGCATGCCCATGGGGGAAAGCTGCCTTTATTAATGATGGTTCTTCCAGTGTAAGAGCCGCTCAGTGGCTAAACCGCCCTGACTTAGCATTACTCGATGTCTATAATGCACTTTACAAGCCCTATACAAAACTGGTTGCAAGCAACTTAGCTAAAACTATTTCAATTGGTTTATCCACGCCGGTTGCTGCGGTAAAAGAAGGCGTCGATACAAAGCTCTATTGGCGAGTAGTTAATCCAACAAGTGCAAATATAATTGCACCCTATCGAGGTTATAATGTTGAAGCAGCTGAAAAATATGCAAAAATAATACAACTTAAAATGTCACGTTATACAAAACATAGAGAATTTAAACAAATTCCCCTTAGTTCCCCCATATTAGTCGATGCGATATGGATGCTTCAGCCTTCACGAACAGGGTGGCAAGCAGAAATAAATTATAATGCATTTTTGACTGAGTTCGGCTTGCAGCCAGGCGATAAAATAGAGCTCAAATTAGAAGCCACAGTATATCCGAATGGTAAAGGTCAACCGACTATTCAAGGTTTTAATAGTACCTATGGCTTACCAATTGAGTATTACAAAGCGGATGAAAAGCCTGGGTTACTGTCTTTTAATGATGACCGCAAGTACAGTCACCGCATTGGTCAAGTTATAAGTCAAGCACTAATTAATTTATAAGAAGTAGATCGTGTCAAGGAGTAACTATGAACATAGATGATAAAAACGCAGAGGAAGAAAGAATATTTAATGAGCTAGCTGAGCGCCTCATTGCTGAAGAGGAAGATGGTTTAACTCACGAAGAACGAGAAAAAATAAAAAGAGAAAACCGTATTAACGCAATTAAAGAGTGGTGCGTTGAAAACCCAAATCGGGACCCTACAAGAGCAAAAGACAAAACCATAAAGCAAATGGCTTTAGACGAAGAAGATGTAGTGCGCATAGAAGAATTTGGAAAAAATAACCCAGAGAAAATGGCAGAAATAAGTATAAGGTCTGAAAACAAAATTAAGTACCGTAGGGATAGACAAACCTACAAAGAGCGACTGCCAAGAGACTACTTACATAAAGACAGTTATGAAACGCGATTTAAAAGAGCCGAAGCACTCAATGGCTGCGGGTTTAAAACCCGTACTTTTAAAAGTAAGCGTTTTACTGATGAATACGCAGCAGAGCTCAAGTCGCCTAATCGTGGCTCAACGCTTGAGGGTCACTGGGTTCGCACCGATGGGCAACAACTTGCTATTTCATGGTTTGGAGGGTGGTCGAACTTATTTACTATTCTTGGCTTTGGTTGTACGAGCCTCGCATTACTCGTATTTGGTTTCCATATTCTTGCTCTTATCATGGACGGGTTTGAATATTTCTGGGTGATGGCTTCAATCTATGTGGTGCTCTTTGGTTTAGGAGTGTTTACGTTAAAACACCGGGCTATTTTATCGCACCGAGATAAGTTTTACTTCAATCGCCATACCGGGCTTGTAAAAACCCCTCATACTTTATTCAGAAAACCATTTTATTTACCTTACGAAGATATTGTTTGCTATGGTGCAAATGAGCGTAATGTCGGCTCAGCCCGTGGTGGTTCACGTGTATTTGTGTCACTCATGGTGCCGTTAAAATACCCTAAACATTATCGCTTCACCAAGCCTACTTTTTATGTGGGAGGTTTTAATCGTGAATGGGATTCGCTGCAATATGCCACAGCCATAACCTTTATGGATACGTCAATCCCACTTGGCACGCACTTATATCAATCGATAGAGCATTACTTCAAAATCGATAAAGATATAACGGAAAAACACGCCTTTCCTGAGGAGCTAAAACCTTATTTAGACCCGGATGACTGCCAAGTAAACAGACATGAAGTTTGGTGATGTAAAAACAACGCTGAGCATAAATAGTAGCTTTACTTTATTAAAACCAACCTTAAACAATAGAGCTTTTATTGTTTAAGGTATTTTAAAAGGATTTTTATGAATCGCTTTGCATTTAAAAATTTATCACTCGCAATGCTTATGAGTTTTTTTGTCGAGTTTTTGTTGAGTTATAATTCATTAAACTCAAGACCCATTTTAAGTTTTAATAGTACTACATACGATAATAATATATGCAGCGCAGTAGCTGGAGCATGTTCGAGTTTAGTACCTTGGGATTCGTTTTTTTTATTACCACTGGTAATGTCTGTAGTATTTTTTTTAGTATTAAAAACGGCTGATAAATTTAACCTATGTGTTTATTTTGTTTCGTCTAATTTTTTTATAGTTATCAATGGTGATTACCCTTATTTTTTTTATTACTTGATTGAGGGTGGAGTGATTTTGTCATTGTTATATTTTTTAAATTTAAAAAAGACAAAAGATAAAAAAGAAAAGAGTCAAAGTGAACGTTTTTTTAATTGTCGAAACTATTTAAATACATTAGATAAAACAGGCATGTTTACTGGGATGGCTGCTGAAAAAGAACTTTTATCATTCTTTTTGGTCAGTTTTTTAATCTTATTTTCTTTAATTATTATGATTTTGTTTCCTTTCTTAAGTCTTTATATTAAAGGTGAAATAGATTTTAATACACTGAGTTTCATATCAGCTTCTTTTATTAAAAGCGCTTTTTTAAATTCAAATATAACGTGGTTTATTTTAATTACATTACTTTCCCTTTTGTCATTGCTATACCGTAAAACATATGGAATTGATTTAGCTAAAACTAACAATGAGATCTAATTTAGAGGCAAAAACTAAAAAACTGTCTTAATTTTTTATAATAATTAAGTAAATAACAAGAATAGGGATAAGCTAAAAAGGGAATTCATGGACTATACATTTTATACTGCATTTGCCGAAAAAATCTCGCCCAGATTGTATCAAAACCGCATTTTACCTTATTTTAAATCAGAGCAGTTTGATAAGGATAAAAGTTTCTGGTTTGATTGTTTTGGTATAAATGTAGTTAGACGATACTTTGTTAATGAAAGGGCTAGAGCTGAAAGCTTTGAAAAATCAAGCCTAGCAGATAAATCTAAATATCTAGTTGTTGGACGGCGTTTGAATGCGAGGAAAAGGCTAGATATATTTTTTTATACTCTCCCGTTTATTATTTCTTTTTTAATGTTATTTATAGTTGTATTTGGCAGTGATGAGTTTTTTGGAATGCCGACTTGGCTAGGCTTAATAATATTTATGTTTTGGAATGCTATCGTATGCAACTTTAGTTCATTTTATTATTATAGACTTAGTTCAAAAAATGAGGATTTGGTTTATTTAGATAGGTTGAATAATACAATCAACTTTACAGAACAGACAAACAATGAGCCTCCTTTTAAAGATGAGTTTGCTAATGCTGCATTCCCCGTAGGTGAATTTTCACTCAACGTACGTTTTTTAACAAAAACTCAAGGAGTCGGTAAAATAGCAAGCCTAGTACTTATTCATGAAAATATTGATCAATACAATGACGTACCTTGGGTACATATTCATGCGTTAAGTGAATATCATGGCACCGTTGATGATGTAATTAAGCAATGGGCAAGGTATCAGCGTTATTTAGATTTAACTTTACCATTACCCGACTCGCCAGATTTGGAACTCTATAGAAAAAACGATCAATCTACTAGAGAGTTTGATATAAAAAATAAACGACCAGAGCGGTTTTGGTGTGACTTTTCATACGATCAACAAAGAGATATTGAAAGAGAGCTGATTAATAACCGGTTTTATGATGAGCAGTATAAATTATCCCAAAAAATGCTTGATATATACGATCTAGTTTGTCCTTGGCTTCAATTTACCGCTAAACAGCGGAATAAAAGAATGGATGTATCTGCTTTAATAGGGAATATATTGGTTTCAATACGGCAGTTATTGATAGGGGTATAGCTATGTGGATATTAATTATAACTGTTTTTTTGTTTGTTATTATTATTTTAGTCAATATTGGAAATGAAAATACTTTTAGAGAAAATTTAAAAAAACCATGCTTAATAAAAGTAAATAATACAGAGCTTGATATCTGTATTAATCAAAATCTTGTTAGAGAAGGGTTGAATTTTTTAATTATTAATTTAATGGATATCACTGAAGATAAAGAAGTTAGCTTTATTCTTACAAAAAATGAGTCGTTGCGACATGGTGATTCATATAGAGTTTGCAAATATGTGAATATTGAACCAATTGCTGAACTTGAGTCTGAGGTTACCCATATATCAGTCCTTAAAATACCAATAGGTGATCTGTTACCATCTCAAGGTGGAACAAGAAAAATTAACTTTAACATCAACTTTTATCGAGGCTACCCTGGCGAAAGTAAATCGCTATTTCTAACCGATATTAATTCAAGTTATATATATAACTATCACCTTGAATATAACTTTCAACGGCCGGGTTATGCCGATACTGATCCGGAGTTACTGAAGAGTATTAATGAAGAAGTAGCAGAGTATTTAGTTCTCTGCAGAAAAAAAACACACCCATTTTAGTTTTGCATTTACCAGATCAAATGAAAGTAGCGCATTCGTAAAACATAAATTATCAGTCTTAAATGCAAATTTAGTAACACAGTTTTCTTGTTTAGTAAGAGGACCTAGGTTTATTGTTAATTCGGAAACTCTTTCAAAGTGGTGCGCGGATTAAATGTCAGATAGGGCATAGATAATAAAGGAAATAGAATATGCTTGAGCAATATGCTGACACAGCTTACAGAGGTAAGCAAAACCCAAAATTCAGGAATGGAATAGCGACTGATGAGCGTGACTCTATGTATTGCCGTTACCAAAGTAAGCAAGCGTTATTTCCTAGAGGTGATGTGTTTGGGCACTGCTTTGATAACTCTCAAAGATTAGAATATAAATTGAATATAAGTGGTGCAGCAAACCAGCATCGAAGTATTCTTAGTCAAAATGAGAGCCGATTGGAATTACCTTTGGCTTCTAACCCTGTAAGTCTCATAGACACTTTAACTTTCGCTTGGGGGATATTCCACATATCAATACTGTTTCTTTTGCTAGCTTTTCCTATTACTAGTTTTTTGCTTGGAGATATTGCTGAAGCATTTGATAGTTACACTGTGTTGTTATCTGTTTGGTGTTTTTCAAAAATTTCAAACTGGGTAATATGGCCATATTTTAGATCTAATTTTAAATTAGCAGTTATTTTCGAACGTAAAACAGGTGTAGTTAAAGTACCCAAAAGCGATGCAAAGAGCTTTGCTTATTTAAGCTTTGAAGAATTTAATGCTCATTACAAAGCTACACATAATCCCAAAAGTGGATTTCCACATAGAGGGCTTACGCTTCTTCATTATAAAGAAGATCAGCGTTATGATGTTGCTTACAACAATGAGATAGCTTGCAGTTTTCAACATTGGGAATTATTACAAAACTTTATGGATGTTACTCAGCCATTAGCAGACATCCCACAATTTGAATATTACCGAGAGTTTGATAAAACCACTGCTGAATTTGATAAAGCCAATGGTCGCCCTAAGTACTTTTGGTATCGCGTTGATAAGTCATTTTTAAAGAAAATGAATCAAGCTGATGATGAGCTTAGAAAAGAATTTAATGATGAAGAGCAGCTTGATAACTTATTGGCGGGAAAACCTATTAAAAAGCTAACACCGCCAGATATTTTTAAATTTCCATGGAAATACACAGATAACATTAAGCCCGAGAGTGAAATTAAGTTTGGGAAAACCTTGTGGCAAAAATTCACTTCATTTTTGATGGTTGATTTGTAAACTGTGGAAAACATATTAAAAACAGCTTTCTATTTTCCATGAAGAACCAGGATTTCAAATCGGTTAACTAACAGTAGTTCTTTAACAATCATAAATAAACTAGACATAAATAAACTAGACATAAATAAACTAGACATCCATCCTAAATTTGCGCTTTTTTAATTTAGTGACTAAATTTTAGCAAGTACAATAAATAGGCAGGTGGCTTGTGGCTATTGCAAGAAAGCGTCAAGTAAGTTTGGTTGATACGAAATATTATCATTGTATTTCACGGTGTGTTCGACGTGCCTTTCTGTGTGGTGAAGACCACTTTACAGGTAAGTCTTACGAACATCGACGAGGCTGGGTTGAAGATAAGCTACTTGAATTAGCGAAGGTATTTTGTATTGATGTGTGTGCTTATGCCGTAATGAGTAATCATACACATTTAGTACTGTATGTTGATGATAAAAAAGCCAATAGACTGAATGACAAAGCCATTGTTATTCGTTGGCATAAGCTTTATAAAGGTACATTGATTACACAAAAATACATCCAGGGCGAAAAGCTAAGCAAAATAGAACTCATATTTTTTAATCAAACAGTACAGCAATACCGAGAAAGGTTATCCAGCATAAGTTGGTTTATGCGGTTATTAAATGAAAGCATTGCTCGCAGAGCAAATAAAGAAGATAACTGTACAGGTAGATTTTGGGAAGGACGTTTTACGTCACAAGCATTACTAGATGAAGCATCCCTTGCCGCCTGTATGGCGTATGTCGATTTAAACCCAATTAGAGCTAAAATGGCTAACACTCCAGAAGAGTCAGACCATACCAGCGTTCAAAAGCGACTAACATACGCAAAAGAGGGTAAACAACCAAAAAAACTGCTCCGCTTTGCAGGCATGTCACGTCAAATCATGCCAAAAGGACTCCCGTTTGAGCTTAAATCGTACCTTGAACTTGTTGAATTAACAGGACGTTGTATACGAGAAGATAAGCGAGGGTATATTGAAAGTACACATTTGCCTTTACTAGAAAGAGTGAATATATCGCCAGAAAACTGGTTAAAACTCACAACCCAATTTACACGTGTATTTCATGGTGCAGTTGGGAGACCATCCTCACAAGCCGGTTACTGTGAAAATTTAAACAGAAAACGGCGAGCGAACATCAGTAACTGCCAAAAACTACTCGCATAAACTTAAACTGCTCAGTCAAACTATTTAATAATAAATCACAACTGCATCATGCAGTTATTTTCGTGCATGTAATTTAGGTTTAACAGCGGTAATGTTTTATTTAATGAATTAAATAAAAGAAATAGATAAGGAAAGGTAAGTTTTTAACCTAAAAAGTAGATTTTATGGCACAGTTTAGCTTGAACAATTAGAGTGGCTGTCTAGTTTAATTAGAGTGGCTGTCTAGTTTAATTATCTTTTTAGACCCTGATGACTGCCAAGTAAACAGACATAAAGTATGGTGATGTAAAAAACAGCGGTTAGTGTGAATCGCTGTTTTGCCTTATGCACAAATCAACTTTAAAAACACAATTAGAGTGGCTGTCTAGTTTAATTATAGCAGTTATGTTGCTTATGGTGATTATGAAAAAGAGTTTAAAAAAGGCGATCTTTATGAAGGAGCTAAGCATTTAGCATTAATAGGGGGAACTTTAGCAGCAGTTGGTACTGTTTGGGAAACCTTTGGTAAACAGACAAATATAAAAAAAATTATAACAGGGTCTAACAATACACGTTTATTAGGGTTTGCAGCTGAATTAAGTATTTTGAGAAGCTTTTCTGGTGCAATGGGTTCTTTAATGGGGTTAATACAATTATACGACGGAATACAATTGATAAGTAAAACAGATACAGATGCAGGTGTTGCTATGTTTGCAGCCGCCGGCTTCAGTATAGGATTAGGGATACACACAATTTACTTTGCCACGTTAGGTCCTTGGGGCTGGGCGTTATTTATAGGTTCAATTGCCTTTTATCTATTATCAGTATGGTTAACGGATAGTAAGCTGGAAATATGGGCAAAGTTTGGTCCGTTTGCCAAAAATAAGCGAGGTGTATTTGCTGGTGAAGAGGGGGCCATTTACAATACTTTCTCAGATCCAAACCAATATTTTAAATATATCCAAAGCGTATTGTTTTCGCCTAAAGTGACTATTAATGAACCTAGCTTCTTTCAATCCACATCATATTATACAGTGAAAGTTGAATTGCCAATGTTCATAGTGGGTAAATCTGAGTTGCTTTTAGATGTAAAATACTCATGGCGGCATCCAACAACGTTGAATGTTTATAAAAAAGCGACTTGGGTTGAAGGCACTAAAGAGTATTTAGCTGAATTTGATAAAAATAGCCTGAGCTTAAATACAGCCACCTATGAGTTTGAAGTTGAATCACCGAACATTAGTGTGTTTGATGTTGAAATAACATCAACACTTATATACAACGAAGATTTAACCTTACCTGTAGATTTTGATGCGTTTGAAAAGCCAATTGAAAATGCCTCACTTGAATTAGCAATTGCATAAGGAAAGTAATGCAAAATAATGACTACCTAGCCGTTGATATCATGCCTAAAAAAACGCGATTTAATCGTTTTTTTTACCCTCATAAAATCAAAGAACGATATAAAAAGTTTAAAGGCTTGTGCTATTTGTATAATTGGATAGATACTGACATGCATTTAGTTGAAACCCAACCGCAAAGATATCGGTCTTTTAAGTGTGGCAACGATCCTATAAAAACGCTCTTCTTTGGACCAATGGCAATCGGGTTTACTTTAAGTTTGCTATTTGTCATTTCTTGTGTTGTTGCTACCTACTCGGACGAACCTTATCAATGGTGGGTACCGTTACTTACATTTAGTTGGAATTTATTTTTCTTGAATGTATTACCAGTTACATTTAGGTTTACATCTAAAAAAATAATATACTTTGATAGATTAAAGCAGACAGTGGGTTTTACTTTCAATATACCAGACTGTGAACAGCGTGATGAATTAGGTAATTGCTGCTTTAGTTGGGATGAAATAGTTTGTCGACTTAATATTGCATCTACGCGTCCGGGAGTTTTAAGTTACTTCCCGAGTATTAGCCATATTGATTTAGAAAAGTATCCAAAGACTAAAATGCTAGGTACGGTGGCGGATAATGGAGAAACACCAGCATATTGTTACCTGTATTGGGAAAGTAATGTACGTTTCATGGATTTAACTAAACCTTTACCTGATGTACCTGAATATGAAGAACACCGGCATTTAGACCCACGGACAGCTGAGTTTGATATTCAAAATAATAGACCTGTAGGTTTTTGGCTCGACTTTTCATTTTCGCAACAACAAGAAATTTGGCGAAAATTAAAAGATGAAGCTTATGATTTTGATTGGCTGAAGGGAAAGCCTAACGAAGAAATAACCAAACCTTGGCTGCATTTTAAAGGTGAGGCTGAGCGTATCGAAAAACTGACATGGAAATACAAAGCAAAGCGTTTAGCGCTACAGCTGTTTATGGGAATACCTTAAGCGTTTATAAAAGGCATTTTATAACTTAAAGGAAGTTTGAGCTTGAGCTATACATAGTTTGAGTTTGTTAAAGGAGTAATATGCTTAATTATAAGTACTTAGGTGGCCCGCTGGCTAAAAAAACAATTTTTAATAAATATTTTAATGCTAAAACAAGTAAAAGTCTTACAAAGCAATTTGGTGGATTATGTATTCTTTATGATTGGCTATATATCGATAAGTTAGGCCTAAAGGCACAACCCCAGCGCTTTCAAGTCCATTCATGCGGTAATGACCCCATGAGAGCACTTATATTTGGTCCCATGTTTTTGGGGTTTTGTGGTAGCTTAGTCGTTGCACTTTTTTTATTAGTAGCTCCTTTTTCTGACGAACCCTTCTCATGGTGGTTTCTGTATTTAGTGCTCGGCTTTAACCTTACATTTTTAAACCTTCAACCTCTCTGGGATAGGATGGCGCCTCCTAAGTTAGCGTATTTTGACCGTCAAACAGGTAAAGTCGGTTACACCTTTGATATTCCTGGTTGTGACGAGCGCGATGAATTTGGTAATTGCTGCTTTGATTGGCGAGATATGCAATGCTCATTAATAAACGAAAGCACCTCGCAGTCGGGCTCGCGGGCATTTTTTCCAAGACTCTCCCATAAAGATATAGATAACTACCCACAAACAAAAATGACGATTGTAGTGACAGAGTTAGCACAAAACCCGATTTATTGTTTACTGTTTTGGGAGCGTTTAGTTCGCTTTATGGATAACACAAAGCCATTACCTGATATACCTGAATATGAGGGTTACAGGCACCTAGATTCAATTACCGCTGAGTTTGATAAGCACAACAATCGCCCTGAGGTTTACTGGCGTGACATGAGCTTTGCACAACAAACAGAAATCTATGATGAGCTCTATGCTGAGGCATACAAAATAGATTGGTACAGCGACGAGCCACAACCCGAAATCACCAAACCATGGTTACGGTGGACGCCTGAGCCCGAGCGAAAAAAAACACTTAATTGGAAATACAAAGCGAAACGTTTATTTATGCAATTAACGTGTGGGATCCCTTGAGTACCTTTTATGGCGCAGTTTAGTTTATATAATTAGAGTGGCTGTCTAGTTTAATTAAGCTAGCACAAAATAGTATAACTTTAGAATTAAGCATATAAAGACCTAGCTCTGTAAAGGTCGCTTCCTACTCATGAATTTAATTTTTACTATTATTTTTTTAAATTATGAATAGGGTTTATATGTTCTTTTATTTTATTAATTGCCTTTTTTTCAACAATTGAATTAGTCTTGGATTGTTATTTTAATGTTGTTTTTTTTGAAATAATTTGTATAATTCTGCGCGGGAATAACAATAAACATTAAAAAGGATGGAAATGAATACATTTTTAAAAAAAGTATTAACTACGGTTACACTTACAAGTACATTAATTTTGACTGGTTGTATGTCAACTGAATTAAAAGTTAATGATAAATATGAACAACCAATCAACCTATCTACTAACAACCCTGCTTTAATCTTTCCGGTTTCATTGCATGGCGTGCCTGGTAATAGCAGTGAAGTTGGCTTGGCTATAACCGCTGGTGTTGCCGGTCAATATGGTACTTCAGTTATTTCAGCTCAGCAGTTATATAGTGTGGTGGGAAATCTTTCTTGGACTTTAGGTGAAAGCATTCGCCGCGGTGCAAGCAAAGGTGATTATAAAATAAATCACTATGGAGAAAAAATTGCTACTGACTTACAGTATTCAATGGAAAAATTAACTAAAGCACTTAAGAGTTCAGGTGTTATTAATGATAAAAACTTTTCTTTTGAAAATGTGATTGTTTTACACGTAGATAGTACTGGTGGGATTCCAGTTCCAGGCGTTAGACGCGTTACAGCTTTTGGTGGCGTAATTAATGTTAAAGATTTAGAAGTTGTATCTTATATTGAAAAAGATTTAGTTTTAGCGAATGACAATGATTCAATACTGGCGCAAATGCCACTAGAAATGAATGCGATTGTTAAAGAACTAATTGGTAAAAAATAATTGCTTTAGCCTTTTAGTATTTTTTTCTAAAAGGCTTTATTTTTTGTAACTATTTAATATCATTAATGCAGTGATTAAGAGTTTTTATAATTTATAAATTAAAATATATACCTATTTTTTAATTTTTAGTTATTTTTAACGTTTTATTACATTCTAGTTAATATTAATTCGTTTATTTAATAATATTCCTCCATTTTTCTCATCCCCAAAATTTTTATCTTTATATAAAGATGACAGCTTCTAAGTGATAAGCAGCCACAGTATAAAAAAGCTATCAACGGGAACGCTCCGCCGCTACATGTGTATTTTTAACTTCGTCTAGTGTAATCCCTATAGCTTGAGCAGCTTTTATTACAGATATTCGGCGTAGTGGATCGGGTTTATAACTGTGTTGATTAACGCTATTTATTCAACTATGTATAAGTCCTTTTGTTTCGTAAAAGTGTAATGTAAAGGCAATAAGTTAGACCCCACCTTAATCTCCATACTTTAAGGTCAGCTTACCTCGCTTATAGCAATGTATAAATATTTAGACTTTATTATTGTAGTTATTTTTAATATCGCCAGTAAATCAGCTAAATCTATATAGGCATAATCCTAAGAATAGCGATTTAAAATATGTTACAAGTTGGCTTTTGTTGTTAGGCTAAAAATACAAATACAAGAGGGATTTTTATGATCAAGACAAGAACAGCAGGCGTGACGTTAACACTTATTCTATTTTTATTAATACCAATGCAAGGATATGCAGATATGTTTGGCTTTTTTAACAAGCAAGACGTTACGTTGTCGTTGTCTATTAAAGGCAGATTATTAAGCAATGGTGAGCCTCAACAAGGCGTTACAGTGACAAGAGAGCTAATTTATGGCGATACTTATGTTGATGAAGCTATAAGTGACAGTAATGGTTACTTCTATTTTAATAATAAAAAAATACGCAGTTCAAAGCCTTCAAACATGTTTTTTAATAGCTCTTTAATGCAAAGTATTCATATAAAAAATAAAAATACTGATGATTCAGTTTTATGGGTTCTAAATACTCTTTTTACAGAGCATCAAGGCTTATTTGCTGATAACTTAAGTAATTTAGAGTGCGAGCTTACTGAAGAGCCAATAACATACGATATACCGATTAAAAACACAGGACATTTTTTTACCGTATATACTCGCTGTAAGTTATAAGTTTATGTAGTGAGATTTAATAAAGTCACCAATTTATTATTGATGACTTTATTAAATTAATTAACGTTTAAGTTGCGCTTCTTTTTGATTTAGCAGACGAATAATAGGGTTTTGCTCTAATATTTTACTTTTTAAAATATAACCAATAATTAATCCAGCTATAAAGCCACCAATATGCGCACCATAATCAATGCCATCGGGGCCTGTTACTGCACCAAAAATGTTAAATCCTAACCAAATAGCGAAGAACCATACCGCAGAAAGTTTCTTCTGATAAATTATAAACATAAAAGTAAGGCTTGCGTGTCTGAACCACATTAAATACATGCCAAATAAACCGGCTATAGCGCCACTTGCACCCACGCCTGGAATTGTAGACATTGGGCTTACAATGTAGCTTGCAAACGATGCGAGTAGTCCACAGGCTAAATACCATAACAAAAAGCGTTTATGGCCTAAAACATCTTCTAGGTTATCGCCAACGATGTATAAAAAGTACATATTGCCGACTAAATGCATTATAGAGCCATGTAAAAATACGCAAGTTAATACAGTCCATAGCTCATTACCTTTGCTTAAATCTGCAGGTGTCATGGCAAAGTTATCAATGACATAGCTGAATGAGCTCGGGTTTAAAAAATAAAGTGCAAAAATCAATGTATTTAAAACAATAAGACCGCGAGTTACCCAAGGAGTCTTTTGTGGCTTAATATTATATTCAACAGGCATTTGCGTTAAAAATTGAAACAAGTAGGTTTTCCAACTCACTTTTTGATTTAGCTCGCCTAAACTCACCTTTATTTCAGGGCTTTTTTCAACACTTTCAAGTTCGTCTTTATCAATCCAGGTGCCATCGCAGTGTCTACAAACATCAATTTCGGTATGAAAAGCTTCCAGTAAGTGAAAACGTTCTAAACTTTTTTTACAATCAGGGCAGTCAAGCTCAGAAACGCCTAATGGCTCACCAAAGTGAGTTTCAAATTTATCACCTTCTGGGCCGTCATTTATCTCGGAAATCATGCGATTCACTTCATTTTTTTCGAACCATAAGCCACCACATTCACGGCAAATATCTATTTCTTCACCCTGATAATTGGTTACTTCTAGTGGATGATCTTTACAATGTGGACAGCTTTTAGTTGGCATTTGTAAGTTCCTTTAACGAACCAACAGAAATATCATTCTGCTGTAATTCCATTTTTAATTGTTTAGCGCTATTTTTTAATGCAGGGAGTGTTTGAGTTTTAATTAAATTAGTAATCTCTTTTAATTCTTCAGCTGCTTGTCTAGCGGAAATCCTTTTATTAGCTACAGCGTCTATTAAAAATTTAGCTCTTGAGTAAAATCGACGTATTTGCGTTAGTAATTCACTTGGGGTTTCGAGTGTAGTTGGAGAGTACTGCATCGTTTGCCAAATGTACTTTTCGAGTGTTGGTTTAAAATACTCAATTTCTTTTATTGATGGGCTTTTTGCAAGTAAATTAGCATACTCTTCCATACTGTTTGCATTATCAGCAACTTCGTCAAATAAGGAGGTGCGCAAATAGTAGTTATCTTCCATTTTACTAAATGAGTCAAATTTAAGCGCTTGTTCTAAGCCGCTTTGAGCAGCTAAATACACGCCGAATATAGTAGAAATAACCATAAAAAATTGATTTAGCCAAAAACCAGTACTTTTTAGTTCTTTGTGATCGACCGTTTTAAGGGCTTGCGAAAATTTTTGAGTAACTACAGGTGGTTTTGTATTGTTTTCAGGGGTGTGATTAGTTGGTTCCAACAGTTTGTTCCTTGAATATTTACTTCCTTTTTAGGCGCACAAGAATACTTAAAAATTAACCAGTTAGCAATGCTCCTACCCACATTGAATATACTTTTTACATATATTAAAGAAACCATTCGAGTATAGCCCTTCCCCTAAATTTTAAATTGTTTTTTAAATCATCTAGCGATCCAACTAAACAAGAAACTTCATGACTCTATATTAATGAATAGAGAGTTTTTGTAGTACCTGAGGCTATTTTGTTAGCAAAGTAACGTATTACCAATAAACGGACTAAAAAAACCTTCTTTAATAACTCAATAATGAGGCGTAGTTAGCCTTTATATTTAAGGCGTTGTTGACCCAACGCCTAAGAGGGGTATTTATTTTGTTATACAAAAGTGGAGAACTTTTTATACAGGCAAAGACTATGTATTTAAAAGCACAGCGCCGCTTTTATTTTCGCCTAAATGATCATCTTTATTGTAAATTGGGCAACTTTTAAGTGATAAGCAACCACATCCTATACAACCGTCTACTTTGTCGCGCAGGCGTTGCATATGCGCAATTCGCTCATCAAGTTGCGCTTGCCAATGTTTTGAAAGTGCTGACCAGTCTTGTTTTGTTGGTGTGCGGTTGTCGGGTAGGGTCGCTAAGGTGTTTTTAATCTCATCGAGCGTAATTCCCATCGCTTGAGCTGCTTTTATTACAGCTACACGGCGTAATACATCAGGTTTATAACGTCGCTGATTACCATTATTTCGCCAGCTCTTAATTAAAAACTTAGTTTCGTAAAAGTGAAGAGTAGATACTTTTACACCACTTCTTTTTGCTACATAGCCAACGGTTAGGTTAGCTTCGGTTAATTTTTTTTGTCCTAGTGGCATAATTTTAATCCTTCAGTTGACCTCAATATAACTTGAGGTTTTAAGCTTCTACCACATTAAAAAAGGAGCTAACTAAATGCAACAAAAACTTGAGCGTAATACTGTTATTATTTATTCAAGCGCACGAAAAAACGGCAATACCACAGCCCATGTTAATAGCTTTGCCGAGCAAAATGATGTGCGCGTAATTTGTCTGGATGATTATAAAATTGCGCCGTATTGTTATGACAAAAACTATAAAAATAATGACTTTTACGCGCTATTTGAAGCAGTTTTAAAGTACGACCATTGGGTGTTCGCGTCTCCTGTTTATTGGTATAACACTACGGTACAAATGAAGTCTTTTATAGATAGGATCACAGATTACATGGATGACGAAACCTTGAAGCCGAAGTTACGGGCTTTACGTAATAAAGATTTTTCGTTGTTATCAAACGCATCATCGCTTGAAGCGCCTGATATTTTTGTAGAGATGTTTAAACGAACATTTAGCTATTTAGGTATGCAGTTTATTAACCACCATCATAAAAACACTCAATCGGCAGCATGATAAGCTGCCCTTTCTTCTTTGCTTCTGTTAGTTTTATAAATAGGTTAACTTATTTAAAACACAGGATTGTTTATGAAATACCTATTATTGCTTTTACTTATAAGCCCATTTTCGCAAGCGGGTGAAAACCTTATTAAAGACTTTGGTTGCTTTTATAGTGTACCGGAGCATGTTCAGATTAATGACTCTACGGTATTCAAAATAGCCTTTGATGTTGGTGATGGCGCTAAAAAAGGTGAGCAGAACAATTCAATGAACTCACTTGCACGTTTTATTAATATGCATGTAGCACACGGTGTAAAGCCAGATAACATTCAATTAGCGTTAGTGGTACATGGTAGTGCTAGCGTTGATGTATTGGCTAATAGTGAATATAAAGAACGTTTTAAAGCAGATAACAAAAATCAAAGTTTAATAAAGCAATTGTTGGCCAATAACACCGTGGTTTATGTATGTGGGCAATCGGCTACGCATCATAAAGTAGCACCAGAACAACTAATTGAAGGTGTGCAAATGTCACTTTCGGCGATGACAGCACATGCCCAGCTGCAACAGCAGGGTTATACACTCAATCCATTTTAATAATTAACATGACAAAAAATATTCTCTGCTTTGGTGATTCTAATACGTGGGCTTTAAACCCTGTAACGGGAAAACGCTTTGATGAAAATACCCGTTGGACATCGTTATTAAATAAAAACTTAGGGTGTGGCTTTAACGTAATAGAGGCAGGGCAGCCTAACCGCACGTTAGTGCATAATCCACCGTTTGATGGCGTGCTTAATGGTGTTAGTTATCTAAAGCCTTACTTGGATAAGCATGAGCTCGCCTTTATTATTATTGCCCTTGGTACAAACGATCTTAAAAAACGTTTTAATTTAACACCTAGTTTAATAGCTGGTGGCTTAAATGATTTAATTAACTCAATACATATTTATTATCAGCAAGGTAGTACTTTAAAACCCCCTAAAATTATTATTGCTAGCCCACCTAAAATAAGAATCACTGAGCAGTATTCGCGTATTTACGAAGGTGCAGATACAAAAGCAACAAAGCTCACTAGTGCATTTAAAAGCGTTGCGGCTAATAATAAATGTACTTTTATTGATTTTAATACATTTATTAATGTAACAGCCGGTGATGGGCTTCACTTTGAAAGTAATCAGCATTTAACGCTAAGTGCTAAAATTACTCAATTGGTTCAAAATTCATTCAATAATTCTTGAATCTATCTGTTTGAATTTAATGCGACTTATGCAATCATCTAATAAAGTAGTGATATAAATTAACAACTTCGAGATGCTATGAAAAAGTACCAACAAAAATCTATTATAGCCATTTTAACCGGAGGGTTAGTTTTTGTAACTGGCTGTTTTATCTTGCTCAATTTTGCAGCGCAGCAGTTAACAGCACAAACAAAGTATGATGCTGAATATATTCTCGGTCATGTAGAAGGTGCAATTGCAGAGAGGCGTCGAATTCTTACCCCATTAAATAAGCTTGCGTTTAAACAGTGTGATAATACAACTCTTCTTGAGATGCGCCGCGCTTTATTTGACGCAAAATATGTAATTGATATAGGCTTTTTTAAAGATAACCAGCTAGTTTGTACTACTGGCGCAGGCTTATTAAGTAAACCAATTAACGACAAACAGCCTGACTTTATTCGAGATGATGAGAAGGTGAGGGTTCGTTTTGAGCCAGAGCTTTATCTATTATTATTTAGTGAGCGCCCTATGGAGGTAATTATAGTCAGACAAGGGGACTATAATTTAATTATGCAGAGCACGCCCTTTACCAACATCGGAATTACTGCGCCAGATTGGGAAGTTATTTATAAAACACCAAATACTTTGCATCATTTAGCAGGTAAAGAGGGGCTGTACCAGCAGGTAAAAAACAGCGTTTTCTTTCCTTACGAAACTAACTCAGTTTGCAGTTCTACAAGTAGTCAATATTGTGTAGTAGTGCACTTGCCTTGGAGTCTGTTTTTTTCTAATAATCACTTATTATTAATAATTTCGTTAATTTTAACCTGTTTAGCGGGCATATCGAGTGCGTTAATAGTTGATGCGAGAATTGCTGCACGACGCTCTACTAATCAGCGAATTCGTAAAGGGCTTAAAAAGGGATCATTTTATTGGACTTACCAGCCCATTATTTGTTTGCAAAGTGGCAAGCTGATTGGTTGCGAGGTACTTGCACGTTTTGAAGATAAGTACGGTGCTTTATTTCCAGATGAGTTTATTCCGGTTATTAGAAAAAATAATTTAACCTGGACTTTTACTGAGGCAATGATTGCCACCACAATCAAAGAGCTAACCTCTATAGAGGTATTGCCTAAAGGCTTCAAAGTGTCGCTTAATATATTTCCGTGTGATGTAGAGCTGGGTAACGTGTCGTTGCTGCCCCAAATTAGAGAGCTTACCAATTCACGCTTTATTATTTGTTTAGAGATAACTGAAGACGAATACCTTGATACAAGCATCGCGCATGCTCATTTTAGAACCTTGGTTGAATCGGGGTTTAACTTATCATTAGATGACTTTGGTACGGGTTATTCGAATTTAAGAAACTTACAAAATTTGAGCTTTCATCAACTTAAAATTGATCGTACGTTTGTTCAAGATATAGCAACTGAGGGCTTAAAAGCCTCTATGATCCCAAATATTATGGAACTTGTGCATAAGTTTAATTATACCTGTGTAGCAGAAGGGATTGAAACCACTGAGCAAGAAGCAATTTTAAAAACAGCGGGTGTGCATTACGGACAAGGCTGGAAGTATGGTAAACCCATGACTGCGTCTAAATTTAAAAATTATATAACTAATCAGCATTTTTAGATCTCAGCAGCCATACTAAACGTATCGGTATGAAATTTATAAATATTAGGTTTATTATGATCAAATTAACATTAAGTGCTTTTGCATTTTTATTACTTAGTGCGTGTACAACACAGTATCCAAACCAGCAGTTAACAGGTAAGCAGTTCCCAAGCATTAGCGGCGAAAGTTTAGAGCAAAGCATGGTGACTATACCCAGCGATTTTAAAGCAGATAAAACACTACTGCTCATTGGGTACAAGCAAGACAGCCAGTTTGATATAGACCGTTGGTTAATTGGTTTAGATATGGCGGGCGTAACGCTCCCTACATACGAACTACCAACCATTGCCGGCATGGCACCACGTATGTTTAGCACATTTATAGACAGCGGTATGCGCAAAGGCATCCCTAAAGAATTATGGGGTGGGGTAATCACTATTTATAAAGATGGCGAGACAGTTCAAAAGTTTACAGGTAATCAAAGCCCAAATAACTCTCGTGTGGTACTTATAAATAGCAGCGGCGAAATTTTATATTTTTATGATCGAGGTTTTTCGGTTGATGCGTTAAATAAATTAAAAGCGAATATTGAGTAGCCTTTAAATTCATTTGTTTAGGTTAATTAAAGTGAAAGGGAGCGAATGCTCCCTTTATATTGTATTTTATTTAAAACGCGTAACTTACACTAAAGCGCGTTGTACGAGGCATAATGTAACGACCATTTGGTGCATCAGCATTACGTGGATCACCTTCTGTAATGCCTTGCTCATCCGTTAAGTTATCTATTGCTACTTGAAGCTTGATGCCCTCCATTGGTTCTAATATTAAACCTAAATCAACTTTTTCGTAGCCGTCGAGTGTTACAGTGTTTTCGTTATTGCCAAAGCGATCATCAACCGCTGAAAGCGTACCGTATAAAGTTGCATACATACCTTGTAGCTCAAAATCGTAACTTGGCGTTATACGTACTTGCCATTTTGGTTGGCGCTGCGACTGGTTACCATCGTTTGTTGGGCTCTCTGTAATTTCAGCATCTTGTAATGTCGTATTTAAATTAACAGAAAAACCAGAATCATGATTAAAGTTGTAATCAAGCTCTATACCGTATGCTTCGTTTGTTAAAATTTCTGCTGGTACGCCAGGTCGTCTTACAAATGTGTCGCCTTTAACTTCATTTACAAATACGGTTGCATAAAAGTCGGTTGATTCAGTAATTAACTTATAGCCAAGCTCGCCTTGAGTTATTTCTTTAATAAGCTTTTCGCCGCCTTCGTAAGCATCAAAGTTATCTCTAAAGTCATCAAAGTAAGGCATTTTATAACCACGGTTAACACGGGCAAACACACCCATATCATCATTAATTGAATAGTTTAACCCTGTAGTCCACGATGTTTTACTTTCATCATAGCTAACGGTTTTAGTAATAATACCGTCAAGGCCCTCATCTACACTGTATTCTACTTCGTGGTTTTCTTGACGTACGCCAACATCAAGTGTAAACGCATCAGCAAATTTGTATTCACCGGTGACATAAAACGCGTTAGTGCGCGCATCACCTGTTGAGCTTATGTCGTAGTTAAAATCACAACCATCGGTGTTTTGATTACATTCAATCCCAGCCAATGCTTCGCCACCTGATTCAAGTACATGGTATGCAGTGTTACCTAAGCTCCACCAATCTTTTGCTGAAGTACTTGCAGTGTAATATCCAAAGGTTGTTGATAGGTCGCCAAATTTTTTCGAAAAAGCTAAATCATTAGTAAATGAGCTGATTTCTTTAAGTACTACCCATCGACCAAGTTGTTGGACTGGGGTATCGCTTGCGTATTCAGTGTTTGTAACTGCTCCAAATGCAGTTTGGCCGTTATCAGCAACTGCTCCAACCGTTGTTGCTGAGCCACTAGGTACTAAACCGTAGGTATTTGCATCGCCTTTGGTAATGTTAAAGCGATCTGAAAAATGCCAACCACCTTTTAGCTCTAGCTTAATACTACCGCCCGAAACATGGCCGTCCCACCCTCTGCCATCACCTAGGTCAATATCAAGTGCTTGTGCATCGGGGCCTGTAAATATTGTTGCTTGACGATTTAGCGTACCAAGTTGCGTATATTCTGCGTCAATACCATCAACATTAAGGGGTGTTGGTAAGTACCATGCACCGTGATCGTCTGTTTGGCGGGTATAAAAGTTAAGCTCACCGTTATCTAAATCTTTAGTAATGTTGATTGTAAATTGGCTCCCCTTTTCAGAAGTAAAGCCCGCATCACGAATACCCGGTGAGCTTTTTACGTAACCGCCAACCATAAAGTATAAATCGTCAGTAATTTCACCACTCATCACAGCATCAACTCGCTGTAAGTCGTAATCAGAAGTTGTGTATTTAAATAAGCCTTCTGTTTCTTCGCCACCACGTTTTAATCTAAAATTGGTTGTTAATCCTGGTTGTCCGTTAGATAAAACAGGATTAGGTCCACCACGCAGGGCTTCTACTGTCTCAATGGTTTCATCAACACGAAACATTGATGAGTTCTCTAAAAACGATAAGGTTGATGCTGGGTAAATTGGTGAACCTTCAATACTTAGCGTTAAAAATGGGGCATCCCCACCGCCAGGAAAACCACGAACAAATACATTCGCACCTGACTCACCACCTGAGCTTTCTACCCAAACTCCAGGTATTGCTTTAAATAAGTCAGCGGTGCTTTTTGGAGACAATTTAATAATTTGTTCACTATCGATATTAGTTACCGCATAGCTAGCATCTATTTTTCTTATTCCAACACCTGTGGGTGTTCCTGATACTACAATACGCTCAACTTTTTGTTTTTCTTGTGCTTGCTCTGCAGCAAATGCGCATTGAGTGCTAAGCGCTAAAGTAATGGCACACGCTAGTGTACTTTTTGCTTTACTGATTTTCATGTGTGTGATCCCGTTTTTAGTGTATTAAACAGTGTATTACTGCAGTCTTTTTACTAAAAAGCATTGTAAATAGGCTGTGTATATTGAAACCTTAGAGATAAATGCAAACGTTTGCAATATTTATTTGTAAATTATTTATGAATTTATATAGTTTATTTATTGAGCTTATTTATATGTTAAACACTTTTTGGGTCGTTGTTCGCGCCAGCAAAAAATAATAATGCTATATTGTCAGCGAGTTAGATAATTGTATTGATCAGTGGTAAGCGACTATTTAGGAAGATCATGAATAACAAAAAAATTAAATTAACTGATTTAGCGAAACTAGCAGGCGTGTCTACCTCTACAGTTTCGCGTGCGCTTAATGATAATCCGCTAATTAAGCAAGAAACCCGCGATAAACTTCAGCGCTTAGCTAAAGAGCATAATTTTAGTCTTAATACGGCTGCAAGTCGGTTGCGGACACAAAAAACCAATGTAGTTGCGGTTATAATTAACCTTGACGAACAAACAGAGCAGTCGATTAGCGATCCGTTTTTACTTAAAGTAGTGAGCGAAATTAATCTTGCACTTAATCAGCAAGGGTTAGAGCTTTTACTATCTAATTCAATCATGGCGCAAGACGATTGGGCTAATTATTTTATTAATAGCCGCCGTGCAGACGGTATTATTGTTGTAGGTCAAGGTAAAAACCAAACCAATATAGAAAATGCAGCTAACGCAGGTATTCCGCTGGTGGTATGGGGAGACCCTAAAACACCTAGCAACTACCCCATTGTAGGAAGTGACAATTACTTGGGAGGCTTGCAAGCAACAACGCATTTAATAGAGCACGGAGCTAAAAACATTGTATTTTTAGGCGACCCAGAACATGGTGAAATTAGTGAGCGTCATAGAGGGTACTCTGCCGCATTAGCATCCCATAAATTAGAGCAACATGTTGTATCTATTGATATTACAAGTAGCTCAGCGTATCAATCAATTAACCAATTACTGCGTGAAAAAGGCCTTTATTTTGATGCTATAGTTGCATGTAGTGATATGGTTGCCTTAGGTGCCATGAAAGCCTTAAAAGAGCGTTATGTAAGCATTCCTAATGATGTCGCTCTAGTAGGTTTTGATGATATTGCTATGGCCGACATTAGCCACCCTTCATTATCAACTATCCGACAAAACACACAGTACGCAGCCACGCTATTAGTTCAAAAGTTGATGCAGCAACTAGCTGGTGAAAAAGTTGAATCACAAGTAATTGATATTGAACTGATTACCCGCCAATCAAGTAAAAGATAGTTTATAAATCATGTTGAGTTAATGTTAAATTTAAAATGCAAACGATTGCATTGAGGGCTATTCTAAACTAAACTCAAACCTCACTGATATAAACACACACTGTGTATGCACTCGTTATGGGCATACAATAAAGGTCGTTATAGCGTTTAAATAACGCTGTAAAGCGAGGGCAATTATGAGTAAAACAAAAGTCACACTGGCAATTGCAGCAAGTTACTTTATTTTCGCTATTTTGTTAAATAGCGTGGGCACCGTTATTTTGCAGGCAATAAATACCCTTGGGGTAAGTAAAACAGAAGCTTCAGTGCTTGAGGGGTTTAAAGATTTATCCATTGCGATAATGTCATTTGTAGTGGCTTCGTTTATTCCTCGCCTAGGCTATAAACTGGCTATGCTTGGGGCACTTACTGTTGTTGCCCTTGCTTGTGTAAGTACGGCTTTAATTAGTGACTTTTATGCGTTTAAAATTTTATTTGCCGCCATTGGTTGTGGCTTTGCTGTGGTTAAAGTGTCGGTTTACTCTATTATCGGCCAAGTGACAGATGATGCAAATAGCCACTCTTCATTGTTAAACACCATTGAGGGCATTTTCATGGTTGGTGTGTTAAGTGGCTATTGGATTTTTACTGCTTTTATAGATCCAAACGATTCAACCGCGTGGCTCAACGTTTATTACTTGCTAGCAGCTCTGGCCCTAATCGTTATAGCGAGCGTAATTGCTGCGCCTATAAAGCCCGCCATTATAAGTAAAACTAAACGCTCCTGTTGGTTCGATTTTATCGCCATGCTTAAGCTAACATATCAACCGTTGGTACTCATATTTATAATTAGTGCTTTTTTATACGTATTAATTGAGCAGGGCGTAGGTACTTGGCTACCCACATTCAATAATGAAGTTTTAAAACTTCCTATAGCTATTAGTATTCAGCTGGCCAGTATTTTTGCTGCGGCACTTGCATTTGGGCGCTTAGTAGCAGGGCAAGTACTTAAACACATTCACTGGTTTGTTGTATTGAGCAGTTGTTTAATTGCGATGGCCGGCCTCATACTTATTACCCTACCGCTTACTGAGAATGTTACTGAAAATACAGTAATTAGCTTATTTGATGCACCACTTGCTGCATTTATTTTACCGTTAATTGGTTTTTTCATGGCGCCTATTTATCCGGTACTTAACTCAGTTATGCTCAGCGCTCTTGAAAAACATCGTCATGCCGCTATGACTGGCTTAATTGTAGTTTTTTCAGCACTTGGTGGAACAACAGGCTCAATAATAACTGGTTATGTATTTGAGCACTTTAGTGGCCAGCATGCGTTTTACCTTTCTTTGGTTCCCATTAGTTTGATTTTTATTAGCGTGATTTTTTTCAAAAAACGAACCGACGCTATCTCACAACACGCAACGACAGCTTAACAGTAAGGAAAGTTATGAGTTTTTTTGACAGCCAATTATTTAAAGATGTTCAAATGCAGCATGTATTTAGCGACTGTAAAACATTCGCAGATGCAATTGCGCGTGTTAATTGGCAAAGTGCATGTAAAAGCTATGAACAATTAGCGCCTTTAACTAATACGCAGCTTAGTGAGTTTGTAAACGCACACTTTATTACTTCCCCAGTGCTAGCAATGGGCACTGAGGCTGATACGTCATCGGTTAAACATTATATAGACTCGTTATGGAGTGGCCTTAGAAGAGAGGCGGATACCCCGAAGCAAGATTCATTACTAGCACTAAAGCACAGCTATATTGTGCCTGGCGGGCGCTTTCAAGAGATTTACTATTGGGATAGTTATTTTACAGCATTGGGCTTAATCGATGCAGATAAAGGTGATGTAGTTGAAGATATGCTACTTAACTTTGTCGATTTAATTAACGATTATGGTTGTATTCCAAATGGTAACCGTCGCTATTATTTATCACGCTCGCAGCCACCGGTTTTAGCACTCATGGTCGAGTTATTATGGGAACATACGCATAGCAAATCACTCAATACGCAATGGCTTGCTATGTGTGTTGCAGCACTTGAAAAAGAATATATATTTTGGATGCAAGACGCGCAGTTGCTTTCGAGTGATTTATTGGGCTCAAAGCGGGTAGTAAGAATGCCTTGTGGTGGTGTTTTAAATCGTTATTGGGACGATGTAAGTGAGCCAAGAGCAGAGTCATTGCGTGAAGATTTAGCGCTAGCGGAAGGGTTGGCGAAGGAGAAAAAATCTGATTTTTATCGTAATATTCGCGCTGCATGTGAGTCGGGTTGGGACTTTAGTTCTCGTTGGCTTGGTGAGTCTAATTTACTAAGCTCTATTCAAACAACTGATATTGTTCCTATAGATTTAAACTGCCTTATGTATAACTTAGAGAATCAATTAAGCAAATTCTTTCAATTGCTCGGCAATAGTGAACAAGCAGAGCATTACCAATTACTTGCCAGCAATCGCAAGGCGCTTATTAATGCTTACCTTTGGAATGAACCAACCGGTTTTTTTGTTGATTATAACTGCCGTACAACGGCTCAATCTCCAATACTTAGTGCAGCGGCAACTACTGCTTTATTTGTTAATTTAGCCAGTAATGAGCAAGCAATCAAGGTAGCTACAATATTAGCCAATGAATTTTTAAAAAAGGGTGGTATTGTTACAACTATTACTCAAACGCCTCAGCAGTGGGATAGTCCAAATGGTTGGGCTCCACTCCAATGGCTTGCGGTAAAAGGGCTTAATAACTACGGTATTACTCAATTGAGTACACATATAATGCAAAATTGGGTAAATATGGTTGAGCAAAATTTTGCAGTAAATAAGTGCTTACTCGAAAAATACAATGTGTGCACACCAGCGGTTTTAGCCAGTGGTGGTGAATATCAAGTACAGCAGGGTTTTGGTTGGACTAATGGCGTAACGACTCGATTTTATAAATTACTAAACTACTAATCCGATCTGTTATTTATCTTACAAAAGTAATTGTAAAAACAAAGGTAATGTAGGTTATGTATTGATTTAAAAGGTTTTTATCTGTTTTAGGGTGAGAAGCGGTAGCTTTATTTTAATACCAAAATCTCATTGTAAGTTGTATTTGATTTAGGTAATGTAGTGTAAATGTTTCAAGGACGAAATTTATGCCCCATAAAAATTCAGTATTTGTAAAAACAACGTTTCAGTCATCTTTTCATTCACACAACTACACCGCTATTTTAAGAACATTACAAGCTTTGTTTGGTGATATTAAAATGGACGAAGTTATTCCTAAAGCTGAGCAGCGCACAAATTATGATTTGTTTTTAATAGATGGTGCTAAAAGCAAATGGCAAGACCTTATTCCGACTGACCTTATTTGTTTAGCTAAACACTATAGCGTTGTCATCTTTAATGTTGATAAAGAAGATGTGTGCGAGCAAAACTTATTGCTTAACCATTTTAATGGTGTTTTTTATAAATCTGATCCACCAGAAGATATTTTTAAAGGGTTACTTCGTGTTAATACTGGCGAGCTTTGGTTTACGCGTAAAGTGATTTCAAAAGCTTTTAACGATATTTTAGCCGTGGCATCGTCGTTTAATAGCTTACACGACGACATTGAATTAAAGCAGGACGATTACGATCATTTAACAAAACGAGAAAAGTCTGTTATTCATTTAATTGCACAGGGGGCGAGTAACAATACAATCGCTGATAAACTTAACATTAGCGACCACACTGTAAAAACACATTTATACAGTGCGTTTAAAAAAACTAACTCACGCAACAGGGTGGAGCTTGCTAATTGGGCACAGCGCTATATATCTGTTTTGCTGCCAATGGCTAAATAAGAGTAGAGCCACCAATACATTATTAAAGTTATTAAAGTAAAAACTTTATCCTCTAGACCCTTTATAAGGGTTGGGTTAGCGAAGCACTTTCAACTCACTAATCACACAACCTATAAAGGCTACAATATGTAGCCTTTAGTTAATCCAGGAAATCAGTTCACGCCGATTTTTTAGCCCATAAGCCTTTATCAATACCTTTTGTTATGAGATCTGTGAGTGCTTTTTCTATTGCTTGGGTAACACAAATACTCATAGGTTCATTATCGCTAAAGCCTGCTTCTGCTTCTGCTAGTCGTTTGTAGCTTACGTATCTAAAAAAGCCTGCACGCATTTCTTGGCTAAGTACTTTTTTACTGGTGGCTACACTCAGTAGTACTTGTCCTGTACGAACATCAACAGCGCGTAAGTATATTGAAATAGCATCTTCGCGGTAAAGCTCTGATGCGCCTATACCAAAGTATTCCATACCCAAACCACCTGTTTTTACATTAGTGTCGTAGCTTATGATACCGCCCTCTAAAATGATTTTTGCGGTTGTTAGCGGAGGTAAATCAGCTTGGTTAGGATTATCGGCTTGGCCCGCACGAATAATTTTTCGCTCAGTTAAAATGTTTTGTAAACCTTCACGCTCTACCGGCGTAAACCAATCAGATTCATGTAATGCTTGTATGAGTATTGAGTTAGCACCTTGAGTAACGGCAGTCGAAAATGAGCTAACGTTAGTTTGTGGCTTATATTGACCTGTTTGATCTCTAAATGAGTAAACAGATACCGGAATACTGCCAACAGGTTTAGGTAAGTTTTTCAGATCTGCGAATAATTCGGTTGGTTCTAAACTAACTGCTTTTTGTTGCGATGGTGGAATTAAATTCCCTAGGCTCGCACAACCGCTCAATCCAATTAATATTATTGTTATTAGTAGTTTATACATTATCCAAACCTCGGTACTTCAATGATCACCACGGTGTCATCAATTATATTTGTTATTCTTACTGTAATAGAATCGGTTGTGCTGGTTATAACTTCAATTTGATAATCGCCACTCATAAATATGGAGTCTTGATTGAAAAGGCTATCTTCTATGTCCTCACCAAATGCCATATCGGTAATTTCTCTTACCATACGATTTAAATAGGTGCGCTCTAGAGTTTCTTGAAATTGTTCAGCGTAACCTTTTTCTATTACCGGTGCTTTATGCTTGTTTTGAGCTTGGGCTTTACTCAACAGCATATTTGCATTGAGTGGGTTACCACCAAAGCTTGGGTTAATTGGGGTGTAAATTATTTCAGTTGCTGCTGCTGAAAAGCTTAATGTTGTTATTATTATAAGGGCTATATTTTTCATTTTACCATCCATCTTTAGCCATATCGGGTGTTGACACTGCCATGTTTTCGCGAGCCATTGCATCTATCACTGTATAAACAGCCTGCTCCACACGCTCATTTAAAGGCTCTAGTCGTCTACCTAAGTAAGTTGCGTAAACAAGTTGGTTATTCATTATTAACGACAGCTTTGTGCCTGCTTTTGGAATGACCGTTTCTTTAATTTCAATGTTAAAACCTGCAGTTGAAGGGAGATCTCGCCAGTAATTAGAAAACTCAAAATAGAACTGATGACCAAAGCGGCTAATACTCCTATCAAGTAGTAGGCCGTCAATCTCCAACTCTTCAGCGGCATAAGATACGGGCATTAATAACAGAGAAAGCGAAAGTAATAATACTTGGTAATGGTTTTTATTATTATGCATAACTAAATGGGGAGAGTTGCTCTCCCCAACCTCAATAATTACATTTGAGTAATAGAAGTCACGTTACCGTCACCAATTTGGGTCACTGAAACAGTGCTGTTGAAACCAATTACGGCGCCTTCAACAATGTTATCGTTACCCATTTGAGTTACACTAAACGAAACGTTTTCACCACCTACTAAAAATGCAGGTTGATCCATTCCAACTACCCAGTTACCTTCGCCAGTTTGTGAAATATCAATGCTGTGGCCATTACCTTCAACCATCATATCAACTACGTTCATTTCACCTGTTTGAGCTAGGTCAATTTGGTTCATGTTGCTATCTAGAATACCAGCAAGTGTAACCATGGCTTCATTTTGAGAACCATTTTGCATAATATCGATATCGTTGTCGTTTGATGTTAAAGATATATCAGGGTATGAAGACTCAACAACAGCAGTGTTTTCTTGGCCAGACTGGATAACGTTAACGTCATTTTCAGACCCATTAAAGTTAACAACGTGCGCTGAATTTGATTCACCTACTTGGTTAATCATAAATTCGTTATCTGTACCTAAAACGCCCATGTAAGCATCATTTAATAAGCCAACTTGTGTAGCCGTTAATTCATTATCGTCACCAATAATATCAACAGTTGTTGAGTTGCTTAAATCAACCTGAGTTACTGTAACTTCGTTGTTTTGACCTTCGAATAAGTTTGATTCGATAGTATTTAAAGAACCTTCTTGGTCTAAATCAATTTCGTTTTCATCGCCTAATACAGCTACAAATGTTACTGCGTTAGTATTGCCTTCTTGTTCAATTGAAAGCTCATTTGCATCGCCTAAAATATCAGTGAAGGTAACAGTATTACGATCGCCGTCTTGTTCAATATCAAGCTCGTTATCGTTGCCTTGTAAAGAACTCACCTTAAAAGTATTCCAGTAACCGTTTTGCTCAAGACTCAGGCTATTCTGATCGCCCATTACAGAGGTTAATTCAGCTTCATGCCACTCACCTGTTTGTAATGAACTGATTTCGTTACCATTACCTTTCATATCTAAGTTGTAAAACCAATGACCACCAGTGCCTTGCTCTACATCAACGATATTGTCGTCACCAACAATCATGTTGACAGCTTCATTGTTTACAAAGAAGCCTTGGCCACTTTGCAAAACATTTAGGTAATTATTATTACCAGTAACTTCGGTAATTACACCGTTGGCAACGCCATCTTGGGCATATACTTGCTCGTTGTTGTCACCAATTGTTGTTACGCCAACATAATTACCTGATTGTAATTGAGTAACTTCTGTTGTGTTCTCGTTTCCAGTAGTCGAAACCTCAATAGTATTACTATCTCCCTCTTGCATTAAAATCGCGGTGTTATTATTTTGCGATTGCGCCAATGTCATTGAATTAGCGGTGCTAAGTATAGATATTTTTGTACTAAGTTCTGAGTTTGATGCTGATTTGTTGTCGGTATCTGCATATGAGGCAAAGCTGGTACCCATTGCTATTGCAACAGCACAACTTAAAAGTGATTTATTCAACTTCATTATTTTCTCCTTGAAATATTAAAATCAAATACCCTAAATGTTATAGGTTTTAATAAGGTATTTGTTGTTTCAGCATGCCGTGCCGATATATTTTTTGTGATCCGCTTGCGTAACTTTAGAAGTAGGTGAAGCGTAATATGTGACTATAAATAATTAAGTTTTAATTTGTCATAAATATTGAACTAACAAAGTTTAAGCTCAAATTCATAATCACCCATTAACTGTATTCCCCTATTTCATTTTCTTAAATCATCATTTTTTACCAAATAATTAACCTTTTATTATCATTGGTTTATGTGTGTAACTGGTGGGTTTTAATGTAATAGTAAGCAAAAGCAGTAAAAAAGTTTGACCCTATAATGGGTAAGGTTGTAATGGGGCAGTTCATTAAAATGACTGTGTTTAGTGTTTTTTTTATAGCCAAACTGGTCAAAATTTATGATTTTTAATTCTTTTTAACTTTTTAACTTGTCAAATATCGTATTTACTAGTTTGCTTATAACTTGCCACGTGATCCCTTGTACTTGAAATAGTGAACAAACCCGCTTAGTGCTTCTAAGCTAACCCAACTATGGATAGAACAATGAAAACAAAATTATCTATTATTACGCTTGCTTTACTACCTTGTTTGGCTTCGGCTAAATTACCTGATGCAGGAGCTCTTCCACAAGCAGCTGCAAGCAGTGACTCTGTTATTGTTAAATATAAAAAAAATGCAACACCTCAAATGCGTAAACAAGCACGAAGCTTGGTTAAAGCAAAAATTACAGATTTAAATAATGATGAAGTTGATGATAACTTCACATCATTATTCTCAGGTCGCCTTGCTAAATTTAAAGTGTCTGGCATGAGCACTAAAGAAGCTATTGAGCGTTTAAAGTCTCATCAAGCTATTGAATATGTTGAGCCAGATTACCGAGTAAGTATTGCGAGCGCACCTAACGACCCTCGTTTTGATGAGCTTTGGGGCCTAAATAATGAAGGTCAGACCGGTGGTACGGCAGACGCTGATATTGATGCCCCAGAAGCATGGGAAATCTCAATTGGTAGTCGCGATGTTGTAGTTGGTGTTATTGATACTGGTGTTGACTACAGTCACCCTGATTTAGCTGACAATGCGTGGATTAACACTGGTGAAATTGCAGGCGATGGTATTGATAATGACGGCAATGGTTACATAGACGACATTCACGGTATTAATGCAATTACGGATGCTGGCGACCCAATGGATGACCAAGGTCACGGTACCCACGTATCAGGCACTATTGGTGCAAGCGGTAATAATTCTACAGGTGTTGTGGGTGTAAACCATGAAGTTTCTATTGTTGGTTGTAAGTTTTTAGATGCCGCTGGTAATGGTTCAACATCAGATGCAATAAAATGTATCGACTATATGGTTAATCTTAAAAACTCAGGTGTAAACTTACGTGTTTTAAACAATAGCTGGGGCGGTGGCGGTTATAGCCAAGCGTTAGCGGATGCTATGACTGTTAGTGAGCAAGCTGACATATTATTTGTTGCTGCTGCTGGTAATGACGAAGTTGATAATGATGCAAACCCTCACTATCCATCAAGTTATGAACACGAGAGTGTATTAGCAATTGCCAGTACTGATAGCAATGATAACTTATCAGACTTTTCACAATGGGGCGCGACAAGTGTTGACATGGGAGCACCAGGCTCTGGTATTTTGTCAACAGTTCCGGGTAATGGCTATGCAAATTACTCAGGTACTTCAATGGCAACACCTCATGTTGCCGGTGTTGCTGCTCTTGTGTTGTCAGTAAACCCTGATTTAACAACATCAGAGCTTAAAGCGTTACTAATGAGTAGCGGTGACGCTAATGCTGCACTTCAAGGTAAAACGCTTGCGGGCACGCGCCTAAACGCAAATCAGGCGTTATTAGATGCCGATCCAACGCCAAGCTTTAAAATGTCTGTGACGCCAGCGTCACAACAAATAACAGTTGGTGAGTCTGCAACTTATACGTTTGAAATTGGTTCTATTGCTCAGTGGGATGGTGAAGTAACGCTTGAACTAGAATCTAGCCTTACTGGTGCATATTTATCAGAGCTAACTGCAAGCCCTGGCGAAACAGTACAGCTTAGTGTTGAGACCAATGGAAATACGCCATGGGGTAATTATGAGTTTACTGTTACAGCAACATCAGATGATATCGTTAAAGAAAAAACAGTAAGCTTAATGCTTCAACCTGCTGGTTTAAATGACTACACCTATACTAGCGAAGAAAATGTGGCGATTCCTGATAATGATCCACAAGGTGCTAATTCGGTAATTACAATTTCAGATGATTTAACTGTTTTTGGTACTTCTGTTGATGTAAATATTACGCATACTTGGTCTGGCGATATAGTCCTTACGCTAATTTCACCACAAGGCTCTGAGGTAACTTTACAGAGTAATGAAGGTGGCAGCGAAGATGATATTGTTAAAACATTTACATCAAGCGTATTTAACAGTGAAGTAGCAACAGGCGACTGGACGTTAAATGCTGTGGATACAGCGGGTGCAGACACAGGTAATATTAATGGCTGGTCACTTACGCTTAGCGCTATAGGCGAAGTAAGTGCACAACCGCCACGTGCAGGCTTTACTGTTGATACGCAAGGTTTAACAGCCTCGTTTGTAGATACAAGCAATGATGCCAATAACGACATTACACAGTGGAGCTGGAGCTTTGGCGATGGCGCTACATCAACAGATTCAAGCCCTATGCATGCATATGCGCAATCGGGTAGTTACGATGTAGAACTAACTGTTACTGACAGTGAAGGTAATACAGATACATTTACCCAAACCGTTGTTGTAAGTGACGTGACCCTTGAACTGAACTTAAAACGCGCTAACAAAACACGCCTAGGTACGATGCGTGTAGAACTTAGCTGGGAAGAAGTGGGTGCAGAGTCATTAAGCGTTTACCGTAATGGTGAGTTAGTTGATACCACTGCAGATAACGGACGCTACCGTGATTACGTGCGTGGAGCTACATTACCATCGTACGATTACCAATTATGTGTAACAGAAAATGTGTGTTCGAATATCATCACCGTTTCTTTTGAATAAATTTCACTACTCCTAAAGTAATTTAAGCCCAGCATTGCTGGGCTTTTTTATGTTTTACGATGGTATAATAAGCAATTAGAATTTATTTTGAATGGAGTATAACTATGCTTTTTTATACGGGTGGGTTTTAAGCCAGTGCTCGGCTATTTGCTCTCTCGTGGCAAACCATACCTGCTCATGAGAGCGGGCATATTTTAAAAACCGTGCCAATGCCTTTACTCTTCCTGGTCTGCCAATTAAGCGGCAATGCAAACCTATCGACATCATTTTTGGGGCGTTTTCACCTTCTGGGTCGCCTTCCTCGTATAGCGTATCGAATGCATCTTTTAAGTAATTAAAAAACTGATCGCCGGCATTAAAACCCTGTACGGCAGCAAAGCGCATGTCGTTTACATCAAGCGTGTAGGGCACAATGAGTTGTGGCTTACCTTCTTTAATACTGTAAAAGGGCAAATCGTCGCTGTAATCGTCGGCGTCATATAAAAACGTGCCATTTTCCGCCACAAGGGCTGCGGTATTTGGGCTAGTTCGGCCGGTATACCAGCCTTTGGGCTTTTTACCCGTAAGCGTTTGAATAATCTCAATGGCTTTTTGCATGTGCTCGCGTTCAGTTTGCTTATCTATATTTTGATAATTAATCCAGCGCAGGCCATGGCTTGCAATCTCGTGCCCTGCTTCAACAAAGGCTTTAGCTACATCGGGGTGGCGCTCAAGGGCCATGGCAACCGCAAAAATGGTGACCGGTATATCGTATTTTTTAAATAAACGCAGTAACCTCCACACGCCCGCGCGCGAGCCATATTCGTAAATAGACTCCATGCTTATATGGCGGTCTTCTACATGGGGAGCACTTACTATTTCAGATAAAAATGTTTCGGCCGCTGCATCACCATGTAATACACAGTTTTCGCCGCCTTCTTCGTAATTTAATACCACTTGCACGGCAATACGTGCTTTATTGGGCCAATTTGCATGGGGTACATCTGGGCCATAACCAATTAAATCGCGCGGGTAGTTTTTAAATTGCTCGCTCATATTATTGCTCCTTTTTAAGTGCCGTGAGCCAAGACCCGAGCATTTCGCGCTCTGTGTCTGTCATCTTGGTCATATTAGCCAGTGGCATGTCTTTGGTTACTACGGCGCGGGTATGAACAAGTACTTGCGACTTTTTTACCTGTTCAATTGAATCAAGTTTAAAACCAAGTGGCGCTGTTTGAAAAAGCTCAGAGGTCGGTGTTTCACTATGGCACTGCGTACAGTGTTTGCTGATTATATCCCACGCTTGTACGTCGGTGATACTTGCTTGTAAAGGCGCGTTTTCGTCTGCATTTGTTGGGCTGCTAGGCCACGGAGCTATTGCTAACATAAGAGCAAAAAATGCTGCAATACCACTTATAAGTACTGAAGGTTTATTAACGCCTTGATGTTTTAAGTTAAAGTAATGGCGTATCCACATACCAATACCAAACAGCGCAATTAAAATAAGCCAGCCAAAGTTGTGGCTATACGTGTAAGGAAAGTGATTGCTAAGCATAATAAATACCACTGGTAACGTGGCGTAGTTATTATGTATCGAGCATTGCTTGGCTTTTAGTCCTGGGAGCGATTCGGGAATACGGCCGGCTTCTACTTCACTTACCATATAGCGTTGCCCTGGCATAATAATGTGATACACATTGCCAACCATACACGTGCCAATAAGCGCACCTACATGAATATACACAGCGCGGTCGCTAAATAGTTGATCAACCCCATAAGTCCACAGAGCTAATAAACCAATAACCACAGCAATAAACGCTTTACCGTTTTCAACGAGCGGGGTTTTACACAATAAACGATAAACACCATAGCCTAAGCCAATAAAACCAAGTGATGCGCCAATAGCTGCAAATTTACTTAGCTCACTTTTACTGTTATCGATTAGGTAAACATCGGCGCCTACATAATAAAGTAAGCTAAATAATAAAACACCGGTGATCCAGGTTGTATAGGCTTCCCACTTAAACCAATGCAGGGTATGGGGCATTTTTTCAGGCCCATTTTGATACTTAGCCACTTCGTAAAAGCCACCGCCATGCACGGCCCATAAATCGCCTTTTATGCCTTTATCTATTTTCCACTGCGGTGGTGTTTGTAGGTTGTTATCAAGCCATGCAAAATAAAATGAAGCGCCAATCCAGGCTATACCAGCAATAACATGAAAATAACGCAGTACTAAATGAGCAAGCTCAAATAAATAGTTTTCCATAACGGTTAAGCCTCTTCTAATACCGGTGAGCGGGTGTCTGAAAATTGATTGCTATCATCGCGCTTATACACACTTTTACCCATAATGTAGGTTTGCTCAACGCAGCGGTCGTCGCCTAACATCATCATTACAAATAGTTTTTCATGTAGGGTTTTGGCATGTTGTATTCTAAATTTTAAAAACGAAGTTGCTGAACAATCCATTACAATAAAATCGGCCTCACAGCCGGCTTCAAAATTACCAATTGTCCCTTCTAAATCGAGCGCTCTAGCACCGCCGAGTGTTGCTAAATACAGCCCTTTAAATGCTGAAAACTTTTGACCTTGTAACTGTTGGATTTTGTAAGCTTCGTTACCTGTTTGTAGCATAGAAAAGCTTGTTCCTGCGCCTACATCGGTACCCATGCCTACGTTTATGCCGTGCTCTTCACAGGCTTTTAAATTTAAAAGTCCTGATCCTAAAAATAGGTTTGAGGTAGGGCAGTGCGATATAGCCGCATTGTTATCTGCAAGGCAGCAAAGTTCGCGCTCAGATAAATGAATACTATGGGCAAATACTGAGCGTTTACGCACCATTTTTGCTTGCTCGTAAACGCCAAGGTAATCTTCAGCTTCTGGAAATAGCCCTTTAACCCATTCGCACTCGTCTTTGTTTTCTGATAGATGAGTGTGCAGGTAGGTGTCTGGGTATTCTTCAAGTAACTGAGTGCATTTTTGTAATTGTTCTGGGGTTGATGTGGGGGCAAAACGCGGCGTAACTGCGTAGCTTAGCCTGTCAACATTGTGCCATTTTTTTATTAGGGCTTTAGATTCGTCATAGCTTGTTTGCGCGCAATCAGATAAGTCGTCAGGGCAGTTACGATCCATCATTACTTTACCGGCAATCATACGTAAATTGCGTTTTTGTGATTCTTTAAAAAACGCATCAACCGATTGCGGGTGCACAGTGCCAAATACAAGGGCGGTGGTTGTGCCATTGCGCAGCAGCTCGTCTAAAAAGCGATTAGAGATCTCTTTTGAATAATGCTTACACGTAAACTTTTTCTCTGTCGGAAACGCATACTCGGTTAGCCAACTTAGCAGTTGCTCGCCGTATGCACCCACCATTTCGGTTTGTGGTAAGTGTATGTGGGTGTCAATCATACCAGGCATAACGAGCTTACCATCGTGGCGGATAACACGCGCTGATTTATCAATCGTTGGCAGTATGTCTTGCTCGTAGCCAAGTTTAACTACTTTGCCGTGCTTGATAACTAATGCGCCTTTTTCAAAAAAACGATGGGCGTTTTCGCCAGCAATGGCAGGGTCGTCAACAAAGTCGAGTATATCAGCACAAACTACTGTTAAGTTATTATTGTTTTGTGTGCTCATCGTTAGCTACCTCTGTATGTAGAGTAGCCAAACGGGCTAAGCAACAATGGGATATGATGATGTTTAGTATCTTGTAATCTAAAAGCTATTTGCGCCTCTGGGTAAAACGCAGGGGTAGGTTGGTTTTGGTAATAACTATCTAAATCAAATACCAGTTTATAGGTTGCAAATTCTACTTCTGTATTTAGCCAGTCGGTAATTCGCCCATCGGTATCGGTTGTGCCTTGGGTTAGTTGTACCCATTCGTTATTTGTAAGTTTAAATAGCTTAACAGCAACGTTTGCTGCAGGTTTTCCGGTGCTGGTATCGAGTATATGGGTGGTTATAGGGCTTTTGTTCATAGCAGTGACTCCAATCTTATTTTTGTTATTTTGGCTTGTTCGCCCGCGGCTATATTTAGCTCTGTACTGCGGGTGTTGTGTATGCGCTGCTCTATGAGTTCAAGCATTTGTTCGGCCGTTTTACCGGTGGCGCACACAATAAAAATAAAGCCAAACTTGTTCAGGTACTCTTTATTAAGGGTAATCATTTTGGTAAGTACGGCTTCGTTTGCTTTGCTCATACCTGATTGCTCATGCCCCGCTTTTTGTGCGGTAGCAGCGTATTTTTTGCTAAGGGTTGATAAGTCACCTATTTGCGGGTGGCCTTCAAAGGCAGCTAAATAGTCGCTCTCGCCAAGGCTATCCCATATGCTTTTTGCGCATTCAAACAGCTGTTGAGCACTTTTAAATGGCATTGCTTTTACCATGGCTGCCACCCAGTTAGGGGCCGCGCAGCAATGCTCAAGAGCTTGTTTTGCTTGTGCATCATTTAGCGTATTTATTTGTAAACTGCTCATGCGTTTACTTCCTCCTGCGTGGTGCTAATTAAGGCATTTTTTAGTGTGCGCCACTGCAAGCCTTGGCGTTTTGGCGCTTGGGTTTGCATAGCCTGATAAAGGCCAATTAGCTGTCCACTAATCGAAATAGCCACTTCCATTGGTAATTTGCCCGTAATGTTTTTAAGCCCAACAGGGCAGGTCATTTGTTGTATTTGATCGGCTGTAAAATCGCGATGTGCTAGGCGTTGTTTAAAACGTTTTGCTTTAGTGTCAGAGCCAATAACGCCCAGCCAATTGGCATCAGCGCGTTTAATAATGGCTTGGGTGAGTGCAAAGTCGAGCTGGTGGTTATGGGTAAGTATCAAGTAGTTGTTAGCTTTAGGCGCACGTTTTACTTGCTCTGTTGGCTCTTCATCAACCACTTTTACTACGTTATTTGGAATAGCCTGTGGGAATACATCTGCGCGGCTATCTATCCAGCGTATGCGCATTGGCAGCTGTGCCAATATACCAATAAGTGCCTGTGCTACGTGGCCTGCGCCATATATATCAAGGGTAAAGCGCTCGCATTGCATGCACTCAAGCATAACTGTGGCAGCCCCGCCGCAGCACTGGCCTAAATTTGCACCTAGGTTAAATTTCTCAATTACTTGGGCGGCTTCGCCTTTGGCAAGTAGTTCGCGGGCTTTTTCTATTACTACGTACTCAAGGTGGCCACCGCCAAGGGTGTCGTAAATATGCTCGCCGCTTATTACCATTTTTGAGCCTGTGCCGCGAGGGGTTGAGCCATTGGTGCCAAGTACCGTGGCAATTACATAGTTAGTGCCGCTTTGTTCGTGCTCGTTTATAGCCTGCGCCCAGTTTTGCGTATGAAAACCCTGAAACGACTCATTTAAATTAGTCATGTTGATGCTCCTTAAACCAACTAGCGGTTTGCTCAATTGCACTCAATACTCGCTCTGGGGTTGCGGGTGTATCCAGTGGGGCGGTGTATTTGTAATTAGCCACACTGCTTATTGCATTACGAATAGCGCTCCATACACTAAAGGCCAGCATGAATGGCGGCTCGCCTACGGCTTTTGATCTAAACACGGTGGTTTCTGGATTTGCTGAGTTATAAAGATTGACGTTAAATTCGGCAGGGGTATCGCCAATAGCTGGTATTTTGTAGTTGGCTGGGCCAAAGCTTGCAAGCTGGCCTTTATCATTCCATTGTAAGTCTTCGGTTGTTAGCCAGCCCATACCTTGTACAAAGGCGCCTTCAATTTGCCCTATATCAAGTGCTGGATTAATTGAACTGCCTACATCGTGCAGTATATTAACGCGGGTTACCGTGTTTTCGCCCGTAAGCGTATCTACTTCTACTTCGCTGAGTGCTACGCCGTGAGCGTAGTAAAAAAACGGACGGCCTTCGCCTTTGGCTCTGTCGTAATGAATTTTTGGTGTGGCGTAATAACCGGTAGATGAAAGCGATATACGATTCATGTAAGCAAGATTTGCAAGTTCGCTAAAGCTAATTTCCCCTTTACTAAAAGTAATGAGGTTATCTTTAAATACAACAGTGTTGCTGTCTACTTCAAAGTGCTCGGTAATAAAGTTTATTAAGCGCTCTTTTATTATGTTTACTGCATTTAGCGCCGCCATACCGTTTAAGTCGGTACCGCTTGAAGCCGCTGTTGGCGAGGTGTTTGGTACTTTGTCGGTACGCGTAGCACTAATACTTACCGCGTTAAAATCGACCCCAAAGCCATGGGCCACAATTTGCGCAATTTTGGTGTTGAGCCCTTGGCCCATTTCGGTGCCGCCGTGGTTTAAATGTATAGAGCCATCGCTATATACATGTACTAATGCACCGGCTTGGTTTAAGTGTTGTACAGTAAACGAAATACCGTATTTAACCGGCGTCATCGCAAGGCCTTTTTTGATAATAGGTGACGATATGTTAAATGCTTTAATAGCCTCTTTACGTGCCCAGTAGTCACCCGACTCCTCAAGCTGGTTTATCATATCTTTTAAAATATGTTGCTCTATGGTTTGATGGTACGGCGTGGTGTCGCGGCCTTTTTTATATAAATTGAGTTTTCTAATTTCAAGCGGATCTTTACCTAATGTGGCGGCTATATCGTCCATTATTAGCTCGCCCATGATCATGCCTTGCGGGCCACCAAATCCTCTAAATGCGGTATGGCTTACGGTATTTACTTTACAGCGATTACCTTTAATTGTGGCGGCTGGGTAGTAGTAGGCGTTATCGGCATGAAACATGGCGCGATCTACAATTGCATCAGATAAATCAGGCGAGTAGCCACAAAACCCATTTACGGTAATGTCGGCACCTTCTATTAAACCATTTTCGTCAAAACCAACATGGTATTGGTTATAAAAAGGGTGGCGTTTACCGGTTAATTTAAAATCGTCGCTGCGGGCTAGGCGCATTTTTACTGCGCAGCCAAGGTAATAAACCGCAAGGGCTGCAAGGCATGCCCATGGTGCGCCTTGGGTTTCTTTGCCGCCAAAAGCACCGCCCATACGGCGGGTTTCTACGTTTACAAAGCTAAATGGCTTTTTTAAAATTTTAGCAACTAAGTGCTGCACCTCAGTAGGGTGTTGCGTAGAGCATTGAACATGAATGCCCCCGTCGTTATCAGGTTGCGCCAGCGCTATTTGGCCTTCTAAATAAAAGTGTTCTTGCCCGCCTATGTTTATTTCGCCTTTAAGCTGGTGGGCTGCGTTATTAATGGCTTGTTCGCTGTTACCACGGTTAAGTGAATGGGGCGGCCTCACCCAATGCTCTTTGCTAATGGCTTCTTTAATATCAAGTATGGGTGTAGTTTGCTCGCACTCAATAACCACTAAGCGTGCAGCGCGACGCGCTATTTCATAGGTGTCGGCAACGACAATTAATACAGGTTGCCCGTGGTATTGAATTTCATGGCTGGTCAGCAGTACATCACCAGGAAATACCGGGCCAATATCTAATTTACCGGGTACATCTTCTGCCGATAAAATACGTTTAACGCCTTCAACTGCCAGTGCGAGACTGGTATCTATTGATTTAATAAAGCCGCTTGTAACAGGGGCGAGCACTGGGTAGGCATGCAGGCAGCCGTATGGCTCAGGGTTATCGTCGGCAAAATTTGCACTGCCACAAACTTGTTTAATAGCGCTTTCGTGATATTTAGATTGTCCAACGCTACCACCTTGCGCTTTTAGTTTATCCATTTCAAAGTGACGCATGTGAGATCCTCGTAATGGCAATGTTGTTATTGTTGCGTGCTTGCGGCTCACAAAACTCAATACCAATGCGTTGTAATAAGTTTTTGCTTACCGTGGTGCGATAATGCGCACTGCTTCTTACATCGCTCATAGGTGTAAAGTCATCGTTAATAGCCGTTGCTGCGTCTATAAAAGTGCTCACTTGTAATGATTGAGATATCAGCTTTTGCTCAATATGCTGCGCGCGCTTAGGAATAGCTGCCATACCGCCCATAGCGCAGCGGGCTTGAGTAATCATGTTTTGTGAATGCTCTATAGCAAGCACCAAACACACGGTAGATATATCGTCTTCAAAGCGTTTTGATATTTTATGACACGCCAGTTTTAGTGACTCTGGGCGCTTTGGGATGGTGAACTTACTAATTACTTCATCGCTTTTAAGAACTGTTTTTTTGTAATCAATAAAGTAGTCGGCAACTTTAATAGTGCGCGTACCAGCGCTGCTTAATAAATCCATTGATGCATTCAGAGCGATTAAAAGAGGAGCTGGATCGCCAATAGGAGAGGCATTCCCTATGCTGCCACCAAGTGTGCCACTGTTACGTACTTGGCTTGATCCTAAGCGTTCAAATAGCTCTTTTGACTCTGGGTAATGGTTATAAAATACTTCAACAAATTGGCTATAAGGGAGTGCTGCACCAATGTGTAACTCACCGTTATTATCTGCCAAGGTGCAAAGATCCTTTACTTGGCTAAGGGAGATAATTACATCCGGTAAGAGCATGTTTTGGCTAAGCTCAATGGCAAAGTCGGTGCCACCAGCAACTAAATGTGCATAAGGATAAAGCGCTTTTAGCTCAACAAGTTGCTGGGCAGTTTGTGGTAAGTAAAATTTACGAGGACCATTTTTTAAAAATGGAATATCGTCATCATATTGCGTATTAAGTGATGCTTTAAATTGAGCGGCCATTGCTGAGTACGGTTCAGCTTTACGCTCATAGCTATAGGCTTTTTCGGCTGCAAGTAATATAGGGCTATAACCTGTACAACGGCATAAGTTACCACCAAGTGCATGAATAACCGCTTTTTTACCAGGGTACGTAGGCTCATTAATATAAAGAGCCAACAAGCTCATTATTATACCAGGCGTACAAAAACCACACTGCGAACCATGGCACTCCACCAGTGCACGTTGTACGGGGTGTAAATCGGTTAAGTTTGGGTATAAGCCAGTAGTCACAGCCTCTACCGTTACTATATGTTTTGCATGCGCATTACCTAATAACAATAAACAGCTGTTCATTGTTTTGTATTGCCAACTAGTTTGCCCGTTTGCATTTATACGCTCTTCACCCACTAAAATTGTGCACGCGCCACAGTCGCCAGTTGCACACCCTTCTTTTGTGCCCACTTTCCCTTTTTTGGTGCGTAGCCAGTCCAAAATGGTGAGACTTGGCGAACATTCTTGTACTTCAATTGGCGTGTTATTTAATAAAAATTGAATCACACAGACCCCCTTAATTTTTATAAAGCCCTGATACATAAAGGCTTGGCGTATGTTTTTTCTTGTTGTTTGCGCACGGGTAAGAAAAATACTTTTTCATCTTGGTAAGTATATTGCAGTTACCATGCCATTGTTGACCGGTTGGTCAGTTGATGTTTTGAGTAGGCTAAATTGCTCATTAAGTACAAATAGGCCCTAATAATGAATAATAAATACCGCCTTACTATGCAGGGAATGACAAAGCAGTATCCCGGATGTATAGCCAATAATGACGTAACCTTAAAAATTAAGCATGGTGAAGTGCATGCCTTATTAGGTGAAAACGGTGCAGGTAAAAGCACATTAATGAAAATGCTTTATGGTGTGGTTAAACCTGACCAAGGGGACATGTTTTTTAATGGCCGTATAATGAATATAAAAGACCCTGCTGATGCGCGTGATTTAGGCATTGGAATGGTCTTTCAGCATTTTTCGTTATTTGAAACACTTACGGTCGCCCAAAATATTGAACTAGCGTTAGGTGATTTAGCAGGGCATAGCAGCACGCTTGCGGGTCGAATTACAAAAACATCAACACGTTATGGTATGCCATTAGACCCCCATAGACTGGTATCAACACTTTCAACTGGCGAGCGCCAACGAGTAGAAATTGTTAGATGCTTATTATTAGATATTCAGTTACTTATTTTAGACGAACCCACTTCAGTACTGACTCCACAAGAAGTCGATGCATTATTTAAAACCCTAAAGTCACTTAAAAAAGAAGGCTGCTCTGTGCTGTTTATTAGCCATAAACTGCACGAAGTGATTGAGTTATGTGACAGTGCGACCATTTTGAGAGGCGGGAAAGTAAGCGGGCATTGTATTCCTAAAAACGAAACTAGTGAGTCAATTGCCAGGCTGATGGTAGGCGACAACACGCCAATTAGTAACCAAACTCGCAGAGCTTTGGGTACTGCGGATTTTTTAACCGTTAATAATCTAACCACCGCCGCACAAGCGTTATTTGAAACACCCCTTAAAAACTTTAACTTTGCAGTACAGCAAGGCGAAATAGTGGGGATTGCGGGTGTTGCTGGCAACGGACAAGAAGAGTTATTAAAAGTGCTTTCGGGGGAGCAAATTCAAGCTAGTAGTAGCGCCATTAAATTTAAAAATACCGTAGTTGATGCACTGTGCCCGCTAAAAAGGCGCCGCCTTGGGCTTGCATGTGTGCCAGAGGATAGGCTTGGGCGAGGAGCCGTGCCCACTATGGATTTAGCACAAAATGCATTGCTTACTAGTTTTGATAGTGGACTAGTTAAAAATGGCTTTTTAGTAAAACAAAAAATTACTGAGCTTGCTAATAAAATCATTACAAAATACAAGGTTAAAACACCAAGTTTTCGCACTCATGCAGCTAGCCTTTCAGGTGGTAATTTACAAAAATTTATTATTGGTCGCGAGGTAGAGCAAAGCCCAAAGCTACTCGTTATGTCGCACCCTACTTGGGGTGTAGATATAGGCGCACAAGTGGCGATACATGAAGCTATTTTAAAGCTTCGCGACGAAGGGTGTGCGGTACTCGTTATTTCAGAAGATTTAGACGAACTTTATAAAATTTGCGACCGTATTGGCGCAATTTGTGATGGCAAACTGTCTCCTATTTTAAATACCGATACCGTACCGCTTGTGCAGTTAGGGCAGTGGATGGCTGGCGACTTTAGCGATGTTTTTAATAACCAGCCTAAAGTACACACACCACAAGGGGCACTCGTATGATTAAGTTAGAACCACGTGTTGAACGCTCACCAGCTTGGAGTTATCTCTCTCCTGTTTTAGCTATTTTACTCACATTAATAACCGGTTACGTGGTGTTTGCCTTATTAGGGCATGATCCTTTAAATGCCCTGTATACATTGCTTATAGCACCTGTTGCCGACTGGTATGGTGTAACAGAGCTACTTGTAATGACCATTCCTATTTTGCTATGCGCCTATGGCTTAGCGCTTTGTTATAGAGCATCGGTTTGGAATATAGGCGCAGAAGGGCAACTGCTTATTGGTGGTGTATGTGCAAGTGCTGTAGCCGTTAACTTTGTTGATTCAACAAGTGCTTTTGCAATGCCACTTACATTACTCGCTGGTATTGCTGGTGGCATGTTGTGGGCGGGGCTTGCTGCTTTTATGAAGCTGCGTTTAAACACCAATGAAATTTTAGTCACCATAATGCTCAACTACATAGCAGTAAATGTATTGCTGTGGGCTGTTCATGTGCCACTCAAAGATCCTCACGGTTATAACTTTCCTGAAAGTGCATTGTTTGGCGATAGCACGTTATTGCCTGTTTTATTCGACGGTACTCGATTGCACTTAGGCCTGGCGTTTGCGTTATTAGCGCTATGCGCCACATGGGTTTTTATTAGTAAAACCTTTATAGGCTTTCAAATACAAGTACTTGGGCTTGATGCATCCGCGGCCAAAATGGCGGGTTACAAGCGAGCATTATTAATTGCCGGAGTGCTAGTTATTAGCGGGGGCTTGGCGGGGCTTGCTGGAGCGGGCGAAGTAGCTGGGCCTATTGGGCAGCTAGTTCCGCAAATATCACCCGGTTATGGCTATGCCGCCATTATTGTTGCTTTTTTAGGGCGACTCCACCCAGTAGGAATTACGTTTGCGGGCTTACTAATGGGGCTTATTTATATGGGAGGTGAACTTGCGCAAATTAACATGGGATTACCTAACGCTATAACCGGTATTTTTCAGGGGTTAATGCTGTTTTATTTACTCTCGTGCGATGTGCTTATTGCTTATCGCCTTAAATTTTCGCTGCCATTTAAACAACAAAAAGCGCAGCCAATACAAATTGCACAGGAGTCTTAAATCATGGAATTAGATGTAATTACTAATATTTTATACGCCACTATTCGTACAGGCACCCCCTTATTGCTGGTGGCGCTGGGTGAAATGGTATGCGAAAAAAGCGGCACCTTAAATTTAGGGCAAGAAGGCATGATGCTTTTAGGCGCAGTGGCAGGGTTTATAGCTATGTACCAATGCGATAACCTATTTATTGGTTTTACGGTAGCAGCTTTGGTTGGTGTTATGGCCTCACTTATTTTCGCTTTTGTAGCGCTTAATTTAAATGCTAGCCAAGTAGCGGCAGGTTTAGCGCTCACTATTTTTGGTACAGGCCTTTCGGCATTTTTAGGTGCTGACTATGAGGGAAAAACCATTAACGCGTTACCTACTTTAGCAATTGCAGGGTTTGAGCATATTCCGGTTTTAGGCAAAGCGCTATTTTCGCAAGACGCCATTGTGTATTTAAGTTGGGGTTTAGTGCTTGGTGCGTATTTGTTTTTTAAATACCACAGAGCAGGGCTTGCAGTACGAGCTATTGGCGAAAACCCAAGTGTGGGTAATAACTTAGGGTTACCTGTAATGCGTACACGTTATTTAGCCGTAATGTTTGGCGGCGCACTGGCTGGCATTGCGGGCGCATACTTGTCGTTGGCTTATACACCACTTTGGACTCAAAACATGACGGCAGGGCGAGGTTGGATAGCTCTTGCTTTAGTGGTGTTTGCAAGCTGGCGTATTGAGCGCGTAATGCTTGGCGCTTATTTATTTGGCTTTGCCAGCATTATGCACTTAGTGGCACAGGCTTTTGGGTGGGCTGTGGAGTCTAACTTACTGGCCATGTTGCCTTATGGTGCAACGCTTATAGTACTGATTATGCTCAGTAAAAATAAACAAAAATTAAAAATGTACGAACCCATGTGGCTAGGTAAACCTTGGCACAAGGGTCATTAAATTAATTACAAAATCAATAAGGTAAATCACCTGCTACAACAGGATATTAAAAATATAACACGGAGAATAACAATGAAAAAACTTATAACAGCACTCGGGGTTGCATTGAGCTTAGGCATAAGCGCATCTGCTATTGCAAAAGATAGCGTAAAAGTTGGCTTTGTATATGTAAGCCCCATAGGTGAGGCCGGTTGGACTTATACACATGACTCTAGCCGCCACTACCTAGAAGAAAAGTTTGGCGACAAAATAGAAACTACTTTTGTCGAAAGCGTACCAGAAGGAGCGGATGCAGAGCGTGTTATTACGCAACTGGCTAAAAGCGGGCACGATTTAATATTTACCACGTCGTTTGGCTACATGAACCCAACACTTAAAGTGGCTAAACGATTTCCTAATGTAAAGTTTGAGCATGCCACAGGCTATAAACGCGCAAAAAACGTAAGCACTTACTTTGATCGCATTTACGAAGGACGCTACCTAACAGGTGTTATTGCAGGGCACATGAGTAAAACCGACAGCATTGGTTATATTGCTGCGTTTCCTATTCCGGAGGTAATACGCGGTATAAATGCATTTACGCTTGGCTTGCGCTCAGTAAAGCCTAATGCAAAAGTAAAAGTAGTGTGGGTTAATAGCTGGTTTGATCCGGGTAAAGAGCGCGAAGCTGCCGATAGCCTAATAGATCAAGGCGTTGATATTATTACCCAACATACTGATTCGCCTGCACCACTGCAAGCCGCGCAAGCCGCTGGTATTTACGCTATTGGCTACCACTCAGATATGAGCGGATACGGTAAAAAAGCGCATTTAACGGCAGCGGTTCATCACTGGGATGAATTTTATGCAGAGCGCGTACAGCAAGTACTTGACGATAAATGGCAATCGCAAGATATATGGAAAGGGATAGACACTGGCATGACGCGCTTAGCACCACTGAGTAAAGATATTCCTGCCAATGTTGTAGCTGAAATAGACGCACTTAGTGCAAAAATTGCTAATGGCGAGTTTCATCCATTTACTGGGCCAATAAAAAATCAGCAAGGTGAGCTGGTTACAAAAGCTGGGCAGACTATTGATGATAAGACCTTACTCGGCATGGACTTTTACGTTGAAGGCGTAGAAGGGCAGCTTAAATAAACGCAGACGTATTTGAATTAAAATAGGGCTGGGCGTTAATACCTTGCCCAAGTTTAAGCGCTAAAAGGATATTGACCATGTCAAACCAAGAAGCTATTTCAGAAGACATAATTTACGCGGTAGATGATAAACCAGGGCTAACTGAATCATTTTTTGCTGCACTACAGCACGTACTCGCAAGCTTTGTAGGCATTATTACACCCACACTTATTATTGGTGGGGTGCTTGGCCTAGCTGCTGAAATACCATATTTAATTAGTATGGCGTTGTTTGTATCGGGTGTTGGTACGTTTATACAAGCGCGCAGAGTAGGGCCTGTTGGTTCTGGACTTATATGTGTGCAAGGCACCAGTTTTGCTTTTTTAGGCACTATTTTGGCCACAGGCTTTACTGTTAAAGCTACGGGTGGCAATAACGATGAAGTACTCGCTACTATTTTTGCTGTGTGTTTTTTAGCGGCCTTTGTAGAGATATTTATTAGTTTTTTTATAGAAAAACTCGGCAAAGTAATTAAGCCTGTTGTTACCGGCGTGGTTATTACCACTATAGGCGTCTACCTTATAAAAGTGGGTATGACCGACATAGGCGGCGGCCAGTGGCTATTAACTAATAAGCCTGACGAGTTTGCCTCACCAAGTAACCTAATTGTTGGTTTTTCGGTTGTTGCTTTAGTGGTGCTGCTTAATGCAAGTAAAAATCAATGGGTAAGGCTAACTGCTGTGGTTGTAGCCATGATAGTAGGTTGGATACTGGCCGTTATATTAGGAATAGCCAAATTTGAAGTCGGCGAGTTTGATTTAATCGCCATGCCAATACCGTTTAAGTACGGTTTTAGTGTAGATTTTGGTGCGCTTATAGCCTTTGGCTTTTTATACCTTATTACTGCAATTGAATCGACAGGCGATATTACTGCCAATTGTGCTGTTTCTAAGTTACCTGTTAGAGGGCCTACTTACTTAGCACGCATACGCGGTGGTATTCTAGGTGATGGCGTTAACTCGATGATTGCGGCCTTATTTAACACTTTTCCAAATACTACTTTTAGTCAAAACAACGGGGTTATTCAGCTAACAGGTGTTGCCAGCAGGTACATAGGCCTGTGGATCGGCGGTATTTTAATCATCCTTGGTTTGTTTCCTGTGATTGGCGCTGTATTACAAAATATACCTAAACCCGTTTTGGGCGGTGCAACGCTTGTAATGTTTGGCACCGTAGCAGCCGCAGGGGTCAAAATACTAGCCAGCGAAAAAATAAATCGCAGAAGTTTACTTATTATTGCGGTGAGTTTGGGACTAGGGCTAGGTGTTAGTTTTGTACCAGAGTTGTTTACAAACGCACCTAAGTTGGTTACTGCCATATTCGGTAGCGCAGTGACGGTGTCGGGTATCACCGCAATAATAATGACGTTGGTACTACCAGAAAATTACTCAGCAAGTACGGATCATCTTAACTAAACTAAGATTCATAAAAATAAAGGAACCTAGATTCAAATTGTAAGTGCATAACTTGTTTTGGCTAGATTAAGTGGTCAGTTGCTCATAAGCTAACTGCTTT